>CACKJL010000023.1 GCA_902600395.1 uncultured Prochlorococcus sp.
TTTTTATCAGGAAGAGCCAACCAAGCATATTGATTATTTCCCAAATCATTTACGCTATTAATTCCATTCCCTAAAATTGGCATAAATAAAGCTAACTTAATAATTTTCTTTGTAGAATTTTCATCACTTAACCCACTCGTAATTATCTCAACTTTATTTTTATCTAAATTTTCTTGATAAATTACTTTTTGAGCTTCTATTCTTATTGCTTTAGACCTATCATTGAATATGCCTGATTGGACTAGAATAGAAGCCATAAGATAAGGACCAATCATTATTAGAATAAATTGATTTTTTAATTTTTTTGAAAAATTTAAAGATATCCAAGAGATTGAAAATATAATCAAACAAGCGTTTATCAAAGTCAAATGATATTTATCAATACTTATAATTGTTTTATTAATATTCAAATATAGAAGAAATGTTAAAAGAAAACCAGGTATTAGAGTAAATATAATTTTGTTTAAAAATTCTAAAATTTTATTTTTCCTAGAAAAAAAATAATTAATTCCAAGGAATGCATTTATTGATGTTAGAGATATTATTTGAAGGGGATAATATGGCGTCTTAGTAGAGAACATACTGAGTAAAATCATTATAAATAGCGGGTATTTAAATAAGAAATAATTGGCTAATTTATTTTCAGTTCTTGTAATTTGTATAAAGCCAATAATCGAGAAAATGCTCCAAGGCAATGTGTTTATTGTAAAATTCCATAAATAATAATAAAAAGGATTTGTAAATACATTATTTTCTGAGAGAGAAACTAGTTTGGAATAAAGACCACTATATATTCCCCAGCCATTAATAGAAATCATTAAAATACTCCAAGTAAAAAAAGGTAAAAAACCAACAAAGGATCCTATCCAAAAATAATTTTGTCTTATTATTTTTGTTTTCCAAAGAAAAGGTGTAATAGCGATTAATGGAATTATTACTAAGTAAGTTTTCATCATTACAGCTAAGCCAATCCACGCTCCAGAAAAAAATAAATAAATAGCTTTTTTTGACTTATAGTATTTAGTTGATGCAAATATTCCAAGAGTTGTGAGTGAAGCAAAAATTATATCTTGCGTCGCCATATGAAAATAATTTATCCATAAAAAAGTTGTAGATAAAATTAGAGGAGAAATTATTGCTAGTGGCCGATTAGTTAAATCTTTATGTAATTCAAAAGTAAACCAAATCATTAGAATACCAAAAATTAATGATGGGATATAAATTACGAATAAATGTTGCCCAAATAATTTTTGGGAAAAAGCTATGAGAAATTGAACACCGATTGTTCTATCATCTACCACCGCTCCCCATTTCATTGGTGTAATCCAATTATTATTTTCTAAAATCCATTTAGCTTGAAGAGCATAAATACCTTCATCGTAAGCTAATAAACTTCTTTCACCAAAATAAAATATTATTGGAGCTATAAAATAAAAATTTTTAAAGTAAAAAAATAATTTATTTTTCAAAATTTTATTAGAAAAATTCTTCTTATTGTTTTTTTAATTATAAATTAGTATAGATAATCTTAAATTTAAGAAACTACAAATTTTAACTTTATTTTTCTTCTTTAAAGCATTGCCATGTTACTGGTTCAGCATTCTCAACATTTCTTATAAGCTCTTTCCCAATAACATTATCAAAGTATTTTGGATGTAAGCCATATCCAGGTCTTATCCTTCTAATATCGGTTTTTTTTAAAATATGTCCTTTAGGTAGATTTTTTATAAAGTAGATGGATCTTCTGAATTTCCTATTTTCTTTTTCTGCATCGGGCCTTTTAAGATAATTTGTTTTCGAAGCTTCATATGATAGTTTACATTCATTTACCAAAGATTTAAGTTGGCTTGGATTTATTGAAAAAGTAGAATCAGGTCCACAATCCTTTTCATCTAATTTAAAATGCTTTTCAATAGCTGATGCGCCTAGTGCCGTTGCTAATGACGCAGCTAAATTTGATACTGTATGGTCAGATAATCCAATTTCAATATTAAACTTTTCCCTTAGGAAATTTATATCACCAAGTTGATAGTCCAATATGTCAGCTGGGTATTTACTAATACAATGAAAAATGAGAATTTCATTATTTCCTTGTTCCTTACAACAGTTAATTGCGTCTTTAATTTCATCAATATTAGCCATCCCTGTTGAAATAAACATTGGCTTTTTTTTTGATGCAGCGTATCTTATTAAAGGAAGATCTGTGATTTCAAATGATGCAATCTTATAAGCAGGAGTGTTCAAGCTTTCTAAAAGGTCAACAGCACTTTCATCAAAAGGAGTAGAAAATAAAGTAATTCCTATTGATTTTGCAAAGGCAAATAATTCCTCATGCCATTCGAAAGGTGTATAGGCTTCTTCATATAGTTGATATAAACTATAACCTTTCCAAAGACCTTCATTTATTAAAAAATCTTTCTTATTGGAATTCAATGTCATAGTATCAGGAGTATAACTTTGAATTTTTACTGCATTTGCTCCTGATTCCTTTGCAGCTTTTATTGAGGATTTGGCACGCTTAATATCCCCTCCATGATTTGCAGATAATTCTGCAACGATATATGGTTTGAAACCTTTCCCTATTTTTTGACCATCAATTTCAAACATAAATTCTTTAACTTCTTATGATTTTATATGAAACTTGTAGTGGAATATAGCCAAGAGAACTAACTATATCTTTTAATAGTCTATTATTTGGAGAAACATTAATAAAAAAATAATTAGGTATTTCTGATGGAATTCCTTTTTTTGGAGAAAAGTTATCTAATATGAAATCTAAAATTTCCTTTATTATTTCTTTTGTGGGCTCATTAGTATTAATTCCAATTGAATTATCATCTTTTATATAAAATGTACCTATTGCTTTTCCATTTAAAGACAAAATATACCAATATAAATAAGGATTTTTTTCTACAAATTTTTTATGGTTTTTGAAATCTGGCAAAACTTCATGGCTTATACTGTAATTTCGCTTTTTCAATAAATCATATAGGGTCAAAGCATCTTTACTATCTACCTTTTTAAAGATTAATTTATTTTTTAATTCCATATAAATGGTTCCTTGAACTTTTTTAGTAACTAAAAATCCAGCAGAATTGAATAATTGAAGACTAATAATATTATCCTCTTTAATTTTGGCGATTAAAATGCAACTTTTATTTTTTAGATAAGTTTTTATAGCATTAATTAATAATTTTTTCCCGTATCCTTTACCTCTTTCATCTGGATTTATATTAATTGAAGTCTCTGAAATATTTTTTTTCTTATCAAATTCGAATCTACATACACCTATTTTGATTCCATTATATTCTCCAATATAGAAATTTTTATTTGGACTTTTGATTGATTCTTTGAACCATTTTTCATGTTCTTCTAGAGTTATTTTCTTTGTTCCGAAAGACATTTTTCTACTTTCATAATTATTTCTCCATTCGAATAAATCTTTTGAATCTTTTTGATTTATATTTCTTATTTTCATTATTATTTCTTCAATAAATTTTAAAAAAATTATTTTTGGTAAATAGAATTTTAAAATTTGATTTTAATTTAACCATATTAAGAATTAATTTGAAAAATTTTTTTTTTATTAGGAAATTAATTAAGCCTTTCGAAACCTATATGACTCAAGGGATATTTAAGCATTTCATTAATATTGTATCCATTTTCACATTTTGAAATTAGTTTAAAAACATCATCCAAACAATTTGCATACCTTTCAAATACCTTTGAATTATGCGCTGTACTTAAATAGCATGTAGTCGAAGCAAGAAAACCTTTCTTTAACATCTCTTGAGTTATTAGATTTTTATATTCTCTATTATTTGTACTTTTAAAGTTAAACCCACTTAAAGCCTTTATTCCATTAATTTCTATTTTTAAGTTATGTTTGGCTGCTAAATCTGACCAAATATTCCTTAATTTTTCACCTTTCAAAGTAATTTGCTCCCAACTTCTTTCTTTTTCCATTATTTCTAATGTTTTTAAGGCTGCAGAAGGACCGATCCTTTCAGTCCAAAAAGTACTACTAATAAATGTACTTTGAGCAGACTCCATAACTGATGATCTGCCAATTACGGATGTTATAGCATAACCATTGCCTAGGGCTTTACCAAAAATAGCTATGTCCGGAGATACTCCATATTTTTTATGAATTCCTCCAAAAGTCTCTCTAAAGCCTGAAGTGCATTCATCAAAAATAAGAATTATTTTTTCCTTATCACAAATTTCTCTTACAGCTTCTAAAAAACCAATTTTCGGAGGAGTTGATCTCTCAACTTCCATTTTTATAGCAGCAAGTTTATTATTTTTGACTATATTTTTTAATTGCTCTAGATTATTAAAACTGAATGGCTTTACGCTATCTTTCAGAGATTTAGGGACACCATTTGGCTCTAACCCTGAAAGAAGATGTTCCTCTAAACCATTTTTATTGTTTAAATTTGTCGCTAGATACCAATCATGCCAACCATGATAACCGCATATTGCAATTGTATCTCTTCCTGCTGCTGCCCTTGCAATCCTTATGCTAATTGCATTGGCTTCTCCTCCTGTTCGCGCAAATTTGACCATTTCAGCCCAAGGATGCAATTCAATTAGTTTTTCTGCTAATAAGACTTCTTCAACACAATTTAAACTACTCAAGTTGCCTTGTCTTAAGGTCTTCATTACTGCTTTATCTATCTGAGGATGGGAATATCCAAGCGAATTTGTTCCTACTCCCATCAAGGCCATATCAGTATATTTAATTTTATTTAAATCCCATAAATTTACCCCCTTAGTTTTCAAAAAATAAGCGGGCCATTTTTCAGGCAAAAACATTTCTGGTCTTTTAGATAAAAGCATATTGCCACCGGGTATAATTTTTTTTGCTCTTTTCCACATTTTGTTGTTTTGATCCATAAGAGCTCCTTCATTTCTTTCGAATTTTGAGTTTATCTTAACTAGTTCAGGATTTTCATTAAGAATAGTAATTAAATCATGCCATTTTGAATTATCACCAAAATTAAAATCTCTTATTATCTTTCTTACAAGAACTAAATCCTCGGGTTCGTCAACAGTTAACCTTAAGTTCGAATAGTTTTTAGGATATTTAATTGAACCTATCTTAAAGTCACCTGATTCTCTTATCCAGGGTGTGACATGTTCTCTTTTTTTTAAATCGTGGCAATTATGATGCGCTGAACTTAGGGATTCTCTTGTAAATATTTCTAGGTCTAATCCATCAGGCAGCGTTGGTGGAAAACAATTTGATAAATAATCTACCTTTTGATTTAAAAATTCATTTATTAAATCTTCAATAAGAAATTGGTCTATAAAAGGACAATCAGCAGTAACTCTAATGAATACATTTGCATCGGTAACTTTTGAAGCTTCAAAAAATCTACCTAAAACATCATCCTCATTCCCTCTGACTATATTTAAATTTAATTCTTTGCCTTTTTCATACAAAGGATCATCCATGGAATTATTTGTAGTGGCCAAAATAATTTCATTAACTAAAGAACTTTTTTTTAATCTTGTAACTAAAAATTCAAATAATGATTTTTCATTCAATTTTGCCAAAACTTTACTTGGCAATCTTGTCGAATTCATTCTTGCTTGAATAATTATGGCAAACTTATTTTGCATTAAATTTTTTATCTGATTTTCCATTTTCTTGGATCAATATCTTCTTCTATATCCCATTTGAATAGTCTAAAGTCTAATTTATTAATTATACTTTTTTTACAATTCCAACTTTCATAAATTGCTGTAAATTCTGAAATGCTAGTAACTCCAAAAAGTACTAATTCAGCAAAATTTAAACCTTTAATAAATGATATTGCTGCATCCATAAGACTTACATTTTTTGATAATAGTTCTTTTTCATAAAAAATATGATGATTTAAAAAAGACTTATTAATATGCTTCGGCCATTTTTTTGAAACTTGAAGAAGAAGCCCTTGCAGAAATATGCTTCTTATATGAATTGATATATTTTTCTCCAAAAGTTTATTTATAAAGGAATCTTTTAATAATCTCTGATCATAAATAGAAATAGGCATTTGAATAACTTCTATTTCATTCAAAGGTATATTTTCTAAATCAGACTCTTCATATATTGATATACCTACTCTATTAATTTTTCCTTGGGATTTTAATCTATGAAGCCAGTTTATAAGCAAATGGTTATTGTGTTTTTTCATATCATTAGAATCATGAATTAAGAAAGAATCGATATTATTTGTTTTTAATCTTTTGAGAGTTTTTTCAAAATTATTTTCTAATTTATTTATATCTTCTTCTGTAAAGGAATTTTTAACTCCAGAATTAAACTTTGTTATGAATTTTATATTCTGATTATTTATTAATTTGTTTCCTAAAATTATTTCTGAATTCCCATAGGCATTTGCAGTATCAAAATAAAAGATATTATTATTCAACGCACTTTCGATTATTAAGTCAATTTGATTATCTTTTAGCCTACCCATTTGGTTTGTAACACCGTAATGCATACCAAATTGAGCAGTACCTAGACATAATTTTGGTCTCATATTACTTTATTAATTCTTTAAGTATCTGAACTATTTTCTTTAGGTTATAGTCAGTTAACTCAGGATATAGAGGTAAAGAAAATGACCTAGATGCATATTCTTCTGCTTTTGGAAAATCCCCTTTTTTAAATCCAAATTCTTTGTAAAAAGGTTGAAGATGTACTGGGGAATAATGAAGTTGAACACCGATGCCATTTTTTCTCATACCTGCAAAGACTTTTTGATGAATTTGTTTATCATCTAGCTTTATAACTGCCAAATGAAATGATGAATAAACACTTTCAGGTACTTCAATTAATTTTAAAGGTAAATTTTTTAAAAATTCCTTATATTTTTTGTGGATAATATTTCTTCTATCTACAATCTTTTCAAGTCTTTTTAATTGGCTTAAACCTAAAGCGGCTTGCATCTCATTCATTCTGTAATTAAATCCTAAACCTTGCATTTCATATCTCCATTGGCCTGGAATATTTTCTTTAAATCTATTACGATCTTTGATAATGCAATGAGAACGTAAATCCTGCATTTTTTGAGCATATTTTTTATTATTAGTTACAGCCACCCCTCCCTCACCGGTTGTAATTATTTTTACAGGATGAAAGCTGAATATTGAAATATCACTATATTTGCAATTTCCTACAGGCTGATTTTCATATTTACCGCCTAAGGCATGACTAGCGTCTTCAATTATTGAAAACCCATATTCTTCTGAGAGTTTATATATTGCTTTCATATCGCAACTACTTCCCCCTAAATGAACTGGAATAATAATTTTTGGTAATTTGTTTTCTAGTTTTGCTTTTTTAAGTTTTTTTTCTAAGTCTTTTATTGAAATAAGAGATGAGTTTTGATCTATATCAACAAAATCTATTTTGGCACCACAATAAATACCACAATTCGCTGATGCTACAAAGGTTATAGGGGAGGTCCATAAATAATCTCCTTTCTTAAGACCTAATGCTAAACATGCTATGTGTAGAGCACTTGTCGCGCTATTCACTGCAATTGCATACTTTGAATTTACTTTTATAGAGACACCTGTTTCAAAATCTTCTAATACATTCCCTTGAGTAAGAAACTCAGATTTTAAAACTTTTACAACAGCCTTAATATCATCCCTAGTAATATTTTGCCGGCCGTAAGGAATATATTTTGAGTTTTTATAAAAATTTTTAAAAAGGTTTAAATTTTTCATCTATATGCTTTTTTATGAGTTCTCTTATTTCATGTATAGTTAAAAAATTTTTGTTGGTTCCCGAATTATATTGGAAACCTTCAGGAACTTTCTTGCATAGTGGAAACTTCTTATCATGTCTACCTAAATGATATTCAGGATTAGGAAGGATTGCATATAAATTTCCTATATCTATTGTAGAAAAAGATTCTGAAGAGGTTATTAAGTCTTCATGGACTTTTTCACCAGGTCTTATGCCAACAACTTTTTTTTCACAATTTGGACCTATAGCTTCAGCAAGATCAGTAATTTTATAACTAGGTATTTTTGGAATTAGAATTTCACCGCCAATTGAATTCTCCAAAGCCCATAGAACCATATTTACACCTTCAATAAGAGAAATATTAAATCTTGTCATTGAGTTTGAAGTTATTGGTAAGATACTTTCATGATTTTTTATTTTTTGAAGGAAAAAAGGAATTACAGACCCTCTTGAACCCATTACATTTCCATATCTAACAGTTGAAAATTTTATATCTCTATTACCTTTTATGTTATTGGCAGCTACAAATAATTTGTCGGAACATAATTTAGTAGCTCCGTAGAGATTTACAGGTCCTGCAGCTTTATCTGTACTTAATGCGACAACATTTTTTACATCTGAATCTAAACATGCCTGTATAAGATTATCTGCTCCATATACATTAGTCTTAACAAACTCCATAGGATTATATTCTGCTGCAGGAACTTGCTTAAGGGCAGCTGCATGTACGACTGTATTTATATTCTCTAATGCTCTTTTAAGTCTACTTTGGTCTCTAATATCACCTATGAAAAATTTTAAGTTAGGGTATTTATCATCAGGATATAATTGTTTTAATTCCCATTGCTTCAATTCGTCTCTACTATAAATAACAATTCTCTCAAAACTTTTTTTACATATAATCTCTTTTAAAAAAGCTTTCCCAAAGCTCCCTGTCCCTCCCGTAATAAGTATTTTTGTTGAATTCTTCAAGTTAAATAAATTTATTTCATATTAAAGCATAGCTTTTTATGCTGATTTAAAGAGAAATTAAAAAAAAAAGTTTAAAAATTTCATTAAAAAATTTAATTAATACCATATTTTTAGTTTATGAAAACATTAAATTATTTTTAAGTCTTTTTGTTTTTTAATTAATTGATCAAGTTCTTTTAAGGGCGATAAAAATTCTTCTAAAAGTTCTAAAGGTAAAGCAGATGGACCATCGCACTTAGCTTTTTCGGGATTTTGATGAGATTCTAAAAACAAGCCAGATATTTTTGAAGCAATTCCAGACTTAGCTAAATCAAATATTTGTTCTCTTCTTCCCCCTGATGATTCCGAATTATTATCTCTGCATTGTAGTGAATGAGTTACATCAAAAATAATTGGTAAATTTTTGCAGGTTTTTTTCATTACTCCAATTCCTAAAAAATCTACAACTAAATTATCATATCCAAATGAAGTTCCTCTCTCACATAAAAGCAAGTCTTGCTTGCCGAATTGGAAAAATTTTTCAACTATATTGTATAGCTGGTTAGGACTCATAAATTGAGGTTTTTTAATGTTTACAGCAACTTCAGTTTTTGCCATTGCTTTAATAAGAGAAGTTTGACGTGCTAAAAATGCAGGCAGTTGAATAACATCACATACTTTTGCCGCAATATCAACTTCTTCTGGTAAATGCACATCAGTAATAATAGGTATATCTAAATTTTCCTTTATTTTAGAGAGCACTAAAATTCCATCTTTTAATCCAGGACCCATATAAGAATTAATTGAGGATCTGTTTGCTTTTTCATAAGAGGCTTTAAATATTAGGTTTATATTCAATTTTTTACAAACCTCTTTATAGTGTTTGGCTGCATTTAAAGTTGATTCAAAATCCTCTATTACATTTATTCCACCAATTAAACAAAAATCATTATTATTCGAGAATTTTATTTTGCCTACTGATACATCCATTTTTAATAAATTCTAAAATTTTAGAATAACAAATTTGAATACCAAAGTTTAATTAAGATTAAGTATAAATTTCAATGAAAGTTTTTTAATTAAATTTTGATTAATTTGAGATGCTTAAATATAATAATCAGAATATGGGAAAATTTAAAATCCAGTATTTAAGTTTTAATTTTTAAATTCATTTTATGCTTTCTTTATATCAATGCATGAGAGAAGAATCAGCAGCAATCTTAGCGGCTGCTAAAAGATTAAATGATAACCAAGTAGAGAAAATATTATTATTGCTTGAAGATTGCTTTAAAAATAAAAAAAAATTACTTTTAACTGGTGTAGGTAAAAGTGGCATAGTTGCCAGAAAACTTTCAGCTACTTTTACTTCGATTGGAATAACTTCTATTTATTTAAATCCTTTAGACGCTCTTCACGGCGATTTGGGAATAGTAGATAAGGATGATTTATGTATTTTGCTTTCAAATAGCGGCGAAACAAAAGAGTTAATTCAATTGATTCCCCATTTAAGAAAGAAAGGTTCCATACAAATTGGAATTTTGGGCAATCTTGATTCTACCTTGGCTTCTAAAAGTGACTTTTTATTAGATGCAGGTGTAGATAAAGAAGTCTGTCCTTTAAATCTAGCTCCAACCGCAAGTACAACAGTAGCTATGGCTATCGGAGATGCATTGGCAGTGGTATGGATGGAAAAGAGAGGTATATCTAAAAAAGATTTTGCAATAAATCATCCCGCCGGAACACTTGGTAGAAAATTAACATTGAAGGTTTCAGATTTAATGAAACCAAGTAATCAATTAAACCCCTTATTTAAGGATTCATCTTTAAGGGAGATCATATCAGAAATAACACGCGGTTCAATAGGAAGTTGCTGGATAAAAGAAAGATCTCAGGATAATAAATTAATAGGTTTAATTACCGATGGGGATTTGAGGAGAGCTTTAAAAAATTATGATCCGAAGAAGTGGGAAACTCTTGTTGCCGAAGAAATAATGACCAACGATCCAATAGTAATTACTTCAGATTTATTTGCAATAGAGGCTCTGGAACTTATGGAGAAAAATAAAAAAAAGCCGATTTCTCTACTTCCAGTGATTGATAAAGATAATGAATTTATTGGTATCTTGAGACTACATGATTTAATTCAAGCTGGCTTAAGTTAATTAACTATGAATTTTTTATCGATCAATTCAATTTATAAGGAGATCAAATGGAGATTGCTTTTTAAAAAATTAAGAAAAATTGAGTTTCTAATATTAGATGTTGATGGTGTTTTAACTGATGGTGGATTATGGTTCCAGAATGATGGATATATTTTAAAAAGATTTGATGTTAAAGATGGTCTTAGTTTAAATTTAGTCCAAGAAGCAGGCATCAAAATAATATTAATTAGTGGTGGTGAAAGTGTATGCACTGAAATTAGAGCGAGCCAATTAGGAATAAAAGATTGTTTTTTTGATGTAAAAGATAAATATAAAAGATTAAAAGATTTTCAAAAGGAAAAAAGAATATCTATTGCAAAATGTGCTTATGTTGGTGATGATGTTAATGATATAGTCGTAAGACCATTGGTAAGTCTTTTATTTGCCCCTTTTAATGCCTCTGAATCCTTAAAATCTATTTCAGATTTTAAACTCCAAAAATCTGGAGGTAATGGAGCTGTGAGAGAAGTTGCAGAAAGAATTCTCCAGTCAAAAGGACTATGGAAAAACTATTCTAAGTATGGATGGATTAAAAGAACCTAGTTTAAGTTATTAAATATGAATAATAATGATCAAAAAGTTATTCCTATTTTTATCGGTTATGACTTTAGAGAGCGAGCAGCTACTAATGTTTTAATTGATAGTCTTTACCAACATTCATCTTATCCTTTATCTATTACCCCCCTGATAACCAGTCAGCTTGTTAAACAGGGTTATCATAGTAGGGCAAGAGAAGAAAAACAAAGTACAGATTTCTCTTTTACAAGATTTTTGGTCCCATTTCTAATGAATTTTCAAGGATGGGCTATTTTTATGGATTGTGATATGCTGTGCTTCTCGGATATTGGAGAATTATGGGAAGAAAGGAACGAAAAATATTCATTATTATGCGTCAAACATAATCATCAACCTATTGAAAAAACGAAATTTCAAGGAGAGATTCAGTCTTCTTACCCAATGAAGAATTGGAGTTCTCTTATGCTTATGAATTGTAAAAAGTGTAAAAAACTAAGTATTGACTATGTTAACAATGCTAGTGGTCTAGATCTTCATAGATTCAATTGGCTTGAGAATGTTAATGAAATAGGTACTTTTAATTCTGATGGGTGGAATGAGCTCATTTGTTCTGATAATAATACTACTTCTAAAAATGATAGTTCTTCGAAATTAATTCATTGGACTCTTGGAGGTCCATGGTTTAAAGATCAAAGAAATATGGGTGGTGAATTTGCTAGAAAATGGTTCTCTTCCAGAGAAGAAGCAATGAAATTATGGGATTAACTCCAATTAGAAAAAAAATAATAGCAGTGCCTGCTAGGCTTAACTCATCAAGATTACCTAAAAAGGTAATTGCAGATATTGGTGGGAAATTGATGATTTCTAGAGTCCTTGAACAGTGTAAAAAAAGTGTTCCAGAATCAAATATAGTTTTATGTACAGATTCTGAAGAGTTATCTATTATTGCTAAAAATTTAGGAATTAATTCTTTAATAACTTCTACATCTTGCAGTTCTGGAAGTGAAAGAATTTCTTCAGTAACTGAAGAATTATTAAAAATAGCTTGGCAAAGTGATGATTTTAGTAAAAAAAATTCTAATGATCTAAATAAAATTAAAGAAGCAACATTGATTATAAATGTTCAAGGAGATCAACCTTTTCTTGATCCTTCCGTTTTAGATAAGATTTCGGATTTTTGCTTAAATTCAGAAAAAATGCCCGAAGTCGTAACTCCTGTTTTTAAGCTTTCTAAGGATGATATACATAATCCAGCTGTAGTAAAAACACTTCTTAATAAAGAAAAAAAAGCAATATATTTTTCAAGATCTGCTTTACCCTTCGTAAGGGATCATAAAAAACAAGATTGGCATTTGTATTGCGAATATTGGGGACATGTCGGCATTTATGGATACAGAGCAGATATACTGCAAAACTGGAAAAGTTATCCTGTCTCATATTTAGAAAAGAATGAAAATTTGGAACAATTGAGATTGATATATTCCGGGATTGAAATAAGTACATTCCCAGTTGAGGGAGATTTTTTATCTATAGATACTTTTGATCAACTTGAAAAAGCAAGAGAAATTTGTTTTAAAAATAAAAAAGAAAAATATTTTTAAATTATCTTTTATGGATAAAAAATATAGCAAAAAAAAATTTTTTAGACTGTTATTTAAGTTATTGATTAATTTCTCTAAAAAAAGAAAAAAATCATTAATAAACCTACTAAAAAGTTTATACTTTTATTTTTTAGACTTTTTTATATTACTTTTAGGTCTAAACAAAAAAAATAAAAATATTAAAAATAAATATAAGATTATTTGGTTGGCAGAAACTGGATCTAGAGATTTTTTGCCAAGATTAGCTCAAGCAATATCTCTATGGAAAGAATTTTCAATATCTTCAATAGTTGTTCATAAGCATATGCTGAGGAAAATTGATAAAAGATTTTTTAAAGGAGCTATTGTGATTGATAAATCGGCAACTTTTAATTGTATAAGAAGATTAAGATATGCAAAAATTAATGGAGCTCTAAATATTGTTATCCCAGAAGAATTATTAATTTGCGACAAATCTTCAATACAAATTAAAGGATCATTGAACCCAAGAACTTTAAAGTATGTAGACTATGTAGTAACTAATTCGAATGATGTAAAATTTTATTTGAAAAATAAAAATAAATTTGTAAAAATAATAAATGTTTTAAATCCCAGATTATCTTCAAAAGTTATTAAAAAAAATTGTACAAATTATTTCATTAATAAGAATTCTTTTTCTAAATTTATAAATGAGGAATTTATATTAATAAATGATAAATTATCATTGAAATTCACAAGCTTAGATAATGAATTAGAAGTAATAAGAAATAGCATTTTTAATTTTACTGATATAGATCCATCTAAATATCTAACAAATTATTTAATTAAAGAAGAACAAGATGAGAGACTTTTAATTAATTTTATTATTCAATTAAGGAAAAATAAAACTTTTAATAAATTTAAAATTCTGATCAGACCTCACCCATCAGTAGATGTAAATAAATATAAGGAATACTTTAAAGATAAATTGGATGAATCTTTGAATTATCAGATATTAAGAGAGGGAAGTGCCCTAGATTGGATGAATGAAGCTAAGATTATCTTTCATAATAATTGTACGACTGCAATTGAAGGTTTCTCTAATGGATTAGATAATATTTTCAACTATTCTAATAAATTAAATTCTGGTACATCTGATGATTTCAAAGAGATACTCAAACCTCTAGGAATAAAAAATTCTATCCTAAAAGCCGAAGACTTTATAAATAATAATATTCGTTCGAAAAGGAAAATAAATAAAATTCAAGAGAAAATGCATTTATATCAATTTTTAGGTAAGGAAATGATAAATAATAAAGCAATAAGAAGAACAACTGATCTCTACCTTGCTAATTTAAAAAATGCTTCGATTTATGAATCTTCACCTTTGCAAAGATGGGAGGATGCAGTAGATAAAATTAGATATATTGAAGAGAATAGAGATAAATTTAAAAAATTATTTATTTACCCTATTGGGAAAGTAGGTGCTCAAGTTGGTAACTGATTAAAAAAATTTTTTTATGATCAATCAAACTAAAAAATTAGTTCATAAATTAATTTTAATTTTTGATTTGTTTGGAGCCTTATTAATTAACTTTTTCTATTCCTTAATAAGTAGAGAGAAAAATAATAGAAAAAATTATATTCTTGCATACGCTCCATATAAAGATAATCCATGGATACTAAATAAGATTTTTTTTGATCTAAAGTCGAATTCAAATAAAAATGAAAATTATAAAGTTTTTTATTCATTAATTTCCTTATCTATTTTTAGGCTAAAAAATGGTGGTAACATTTTGTCAATGCATCAATCTAATATAAAGAAATTATTTCTTGCTGGTTTTAAATTATCAGATATTTCGACTTACTATACACATACAAGAATTAATCAAAAGGGGATTAGCCATATAAGTAAATTGAAAAATATTTTTTGCCAGAATAATTATGAATATGCGCTACTAAAATCTTGTGATATTCCTCAAGAGAAAATTATTCAGTTCCCTGTTGGATTACATTCAAACTTTTTAATTAAAAATGAGAATCTAAAAAAAATAAAAGATAGGGAGTTTGATGTTTTATTTTGTTTAAGGTACATAATGAATAATAATCATTATTCATCAAGAAAAAGATACAATTTTATAATTCAACTTTCCAATATATTAGCTAAATCTAATTTTAAAGTTTGCATTATGGGCGATGGGTGGAACCAAGTAAGAAGCAATATTTCTAAAGAAGTTTTTTTACTTAATCCTCCTTATAAAGATTATGGATCGATTTATAGGAATAGTAAGATATATTGTAATCCTTCATTAGTTGAAGGTGGACCTATATCTTTAGCTGAAGCCTTTTCTTCAGGATGCATAATTTTTACAACACCAGTTGGGTTGTCTTTTAATCTTTGTATAGATGATGATTTGTCCTTCTTAATACCTTTTGACAAAGAAGAAAATTATTGGAAAAAAAATATCGTTAAATTACTTTCTAATAATAAAAATGATTTAATTGTAAATCTAAAATCTAGGAATGAGAAAATAGAAAAAAGTCTTTTTAAAAACCTATCAAAAACATTAGAACAAAACTTATTATAAATTTTAATGCGCTCATCAATTAATGGTAATTCTTTTAATAAAGAAAATAAGAGAATTTATATTTTAGAGAACCCTAAAAAGCTTCTTAATAGATATTTTTTTTCAGGTAGTAAATATATAAGAATTAAATTAAATAGAGAATTACTTTTAGGAATTCCAAAAATTATTTTTAAGATAATCTTTAAAAGATTTGATATTTTTGCAATTTATAAAAAATTGCCAAATCAAAATAACTTAAAGCAGAAGATAACAAATTTATATTCTATACTTCTTTTATCAAAAGGGATTGATAATTATTCAAACGCAATTCTTATAGTTGGAGAATGTCAAAATGCTCTTAATATGTCAGTCCTCCAATTAAGTTTTTTTGATAAAAATATTGAATTTTGGATAATTAACCAAGGATCTGGTTCTATTGAAAAAAAAATTAATTTTAAATATCCAAACGCTGTAAAAAAAGTTTTTTTTCCTTATTCTAAGGAATCCGTTTATGAGAAAAATTTATTATTAAAAGCTGAATCAAAAAAAAGAAATATTAAATTTTATAATATAGATACCACCATGAATTTAAATATATCAAGCAAATTTAATGAATTAGCAATTTTTCAAGGATATAATAAAAATTACAATCTTTATCCAATATATATAATCTTTTTATTAAAAGAAATTTTCTTAATTATTCGCTTAAAAGAAATAAATAAATTTGATAAAGTAGATATTTTTTTACATCCTAGATTAGGATTTCTTCGTATTTTTAATTATTTTAATTTAAAAAGGAAAATTTATCTTAAGATTTTTAATACGA
>CACKJL010000024.1 GCA_902600395.1 uncultured Prochlorococcus sp.
TCTTGGTTGAAATTCCAACTAAATAAAATAAAAAAAATAATAGTTAAGCTTGTTATTGCAGGACTTATACTTGATAAAAAGAATTTTCTTTGGGAATTTAAGGCGCCAAAACTTAAACCTATGAAGCCGGATAAAGGGATGCAAGGTGTAAGTATTTGTAATTGGTAAGTGGCAATTGATTTTGCTTCGTAACTTAAATTCGGGGCCAATAAATCAATTAATAGACTGGAATTCGAGTAAATCAATATGGCTAAAATCATTAACAATATTGAGAGTTTTATGCTTACTTGAGTTAAAACAATCCCTCCATTTTTTTTGTTAAGCGGAGTTAAAACTGCAACGACTGCGTTATGCAAGGGACCATTAATACCCCCAATGATTATTAGTAAAAAACCAGGAATTATATATGCATAATTAAAAGCGTCGTACGTTACACCAACCCCAAAAGCAGCAGCTATAAATATTTGTCTTATACATCCAGCTAATTTACTTAGACTAGTACCAAACGAAATTGAAAAAACATTATTTTTTAAAAATGAATGCATTTGGAATCGTCTAAATTTTTCAATAAGTTTAAGTTTCAATTATATTTGATTTCTAACTAAAGACATATTTATGAATGATCGGTTAATTGATTTTGATCCATTAATTGAAGGGGTTTTAATTAAGAGGTATAAAAGGTTTCTTGCAGATATCGAATTAGAGAGTGGAGAGGTAATAACTGCTCATTGTGCTAACACTGGCCCAATGAGGGGACTTTTGAGTCAGAGAGCAAAAGTAAGAATAAGTTTTTCCCCTTCTCCAAAAAGAAAATTACCTTTTACTTGGGAACAGATATGTGTTGTTAATGCAAAAAATGAGGAGGTTTGGGTAGGTATTAATACTCTCTTTGCAAACAAGTTAATCAAAAAGGTTATTGAAAAAAATTTGCTAATAGAAAGAATAGGTGAAATAGAGAAAATCAAATCTGAAGTTCCCTACGGAAAAGATAAAAAAAGCAGAATTGACTTTTTTTTAACCCCAAAATCTTCAAATCCTGATAAACGTAACATTTACATAGAGGTTAAAAATACGACTTGGATTAAAGAAAATGTAGCTCTATTCCCAGATACAGTAACGAAAAGAGGTCAAAAACACCTCATAGAATTAAAGGAATTAATTCCTGAAAGTAAAAGTGTTTTAGTACTTTGTATTACGAGAAAAGATGCTTGTTTTTTTGCTCCTGGAGATGACGCAGATCCCTTGTATGGCAGTCTTTTTAGAGAATCTTTAAGTGCAGGAATGATAACTATCCCATGTTCTTTTGAATTTCATAAAGACCACGTATCATGGAAAGGAATTAAACCTTTGAAAAAAAATAAAATCTTGATAATTTGAAATTTGAAAAAAAAATTTTTTAAATTTAACAGATATAGTTTTAAGATGCAACTATAAAATTGGTAACAACGACTACTAGACACTAATAAGTTTTTTGAGCAAAATTGAATATGAAAGGAAACAGCACAAACTGTTTTTTTTGCAGATCTAATTTTTTTTTATGACCACTGCTTTGCAAACGCCTCAAAGGCGCTCTAGGTCCAGATTACAAGATGCAAGTCTTGTTAATGGACCTATGCTCCTTTTGAGGAGTATTCGAGGATTTAGTTCAAACCGCTCTATGTTGTGGCTTGCAACTGTTCCTTTAGCTTTGTTTGGTTTAGGTATTTTTAATCTTTCAGCTCATGCAGCTGATTTACCTGAGTTGAATGCAGCTTTTCTTGCTAACAATTTATGGCTTTTGATCGCTACTATCTTAGTGATCTTCATGAACGCCGGTTTCGCTATGGTTGAGGCAGGTATGTGTCGTTCTAAGAACGCAGTAAACATCCTTGCTAAAAACCTCTTTGTATTTGCTCTAGCTGTAACTTCTTATTGGTTTATAGGCTATTCATTAATGTACGGAGGAAGTGTTGCTGACGGATGGCTTTATTTTGGAGGCTTATTCTTTGATCCAACAGTCACCGCTGATATGGTTACTGATGCTGGATTAGTCCCAACTGTTGATTTCTTGTTCCAGTCTGCATTCGCAGGAACTGCAGCAACTATCGTTTCCGGTCTTGTTGCTGAAAGAGTTAAATTTGGAGAATTTGTTGTTTTTGCTGTTGTATTAACTGCATTTATATATCCAATTGCTGGTAGCTGGAAATGGAATGGTGGTTGGCTTGATTCTTTAGGTTTTGTTGACTTCGCTGGTTCTTCAATTGTTCACTCAGTTGGAGCATGGGCGGGTCTTGTAGGAGCTATGCTTCTTGGGCCAAGAATTGGCAAATACTCTGATGGGAAACCACAAGCTATGCCAGGACACAATATGGCTATAGCTACTCTAGGTGCATTAGTCCTATGGATAGGTTGGTATGGATTTAACCCCGGTTCTCAACTTGCTATGGATCAATGGGTTCCATATGTTGCTGTAACAACTACTTTGGCAGCAGCAGCTGGAGCTATTGGTGCAACTATTGTTTCAACATTAACTTCTGGTAAGCCTGATCTTACAATGATAATTAACGGAATCCTTGCTGGTTTGGTTAGTATCACTGCTGGTTGTGGTGATATGACTCTTGCTGGAGCCTGGTTCGCAGGACTAGTAGGGGGAATTATAGTTGTATTTTCTGTTGCAGCACTTGATGCCGCTGAGATCGATGATCCTGTAGGTGCATTCTCTGTTCACGGAGTTTGTGGTGTATGGGGTACTGTAGTTATCGGTCTTTGGGGTACAGCTGTACAAGGTGATGGAGCAGGTATGGGATTGTTCAACGGTGGAGGTATTACCCTTCTTCTAGTTCAAGCTCTTGGTGCCGCAGCTTATGCTATTTGGACACTAGTTACTTGCTGGATTGCCTGGTCTGTAATTGGAGGATTATTCGGTGGAATCCGAGTATCTGAAGAGGAAGAGACTCAAGGCTTGGATATAGGAGAGCATGGAATGGAAGCATATCCAGACTTTGCATCTGCTAAATAATCTAACTGAAAATTGATTTAAGAAACCTGACTTATGTCAGGTTTCTTTTTTTTACGAAAAATTATTTAAAACGTTGTAATATAGGAAAATGGATACTCAAGCTTTTAGAAGATCTCTTCATCATTCTGATAGATACAATAGAAGGGGTTTCGATTCTCCAA
Source organism: uncultured Prochlorococcus sp. (assembly GCA_902600395.1). Taxonomy (GTDB): domain Bacteria; phylum Cyanobacteriota; class Cyanobacteriia; order PCC-6307; family Cyanobiaceae; genus Prochlorococcus_A. Next base: position 3,160 of record CACKJL010000024.1, read on the forward strand.
CAAAAAGAGCTCAAGCGTTAGAAGAAGCTTACCAAAGTGATTTGATAAGTTCTATTAGGGATAATGATTTTACTTACACTAAAGGCAGACTAAATATAAAGTTGGCCCAAGCATTCGGTTTTTGTTGGGGAGTTGAAAGAGCTGTTGCAATGGCTTATGAAACTAGAAGACATTACCCAAATGAGAATATTTGGATAACAAACGAAATAATTCATAATCCCTCGGTTAATGATCATTTAAGAAAAATGAATGTAAAATTCATCTCAGCTAAAAATGGAATTAAAGATTTTTCTTTAGTTTCTAATGGGGATGTTGTTATACTGCCTGCTTTCGGAGCTACTGTTCAAGAAATGAAACTCTTGCATGAGAAAGGTTGTCATATTATTGATACAACTTGTCCATGGGTTTCTAAAGTTTGGCACACAGTTGAAAAACATAAAAAACATGTTTTCACATCTATTATTCACGGAAAATTTAAACATGAAGAGACTCTCGCTACAAGTTCATTCGCAGGTAAATATTTAGTTGTACTTGATCTAGAAGAAGCGAACTACGTTTCTGAATATATTCAGGGGAGAGGTAATAGGAATGAGTTTATGAACAAATTTGCTAAAGCTTGTTCTAATGGATTTGATCCTGATAAAGATTTAGATAGAGTGGGAGTCGCAAATCAGACAACTATGCTTAAGAGCGAGACTGAGGAAATTGGAAAGGTTTTTGAAAGGACAATGTTAAAGAAATTTGGACCAGAAAACTTAAATAGTCACTTTTTAGCTTTTAATACTATTTGTGATGCAACTGAAGAAAGGCAAGATGCAATGTTCTCTCTGGTTGATGAAGACCTTGATATTTTAGTAGTTATTGGAGGCTTCAATTCTTCCAATACAACTCACCTACAAGAAATAGCAATTAATAAAAATATTTCATCTTTTCATATTGATACACCAGAGAGGATATCAGTTAAAGAAAACTCAATATTTCATAAACCACTAGGATCAGATTTAGAACTTAAAAATAATTTTCTACCTAGTGGAAAAATTAATGTTGGAATTACCTCAGGTGCATCCACTCCTGATAAGGTTGTTGCAGATGTTATTGAAAAGTTAATTGATATTGCTTCCTGAATTTTTTATTCATTTAAAAATTTGCTTAGTTTTTTTAATTTATTAGTCAGATAATTCCAAAAGATCTACTTTATTAACTAGAATAATGAAAAATTATTGAAGTATGGAAGACAAAGCACAAACTAATCAGGTTCAAACTGCAAGTATGAATAGAACTAAAGCGCCCCAAAAAGTTGAAGTTGTAGTTGCCAATTCATCTTCAGGTTCAGAAGTAAATATCCTTGGTGAACTATCGATTTTTGTTTTAAGAATAGGTTTTTGTGCTTTGATGATTCATCATGGCCTAGAAAAACTTCAGGATCCGCAGGGTTTTGCAGAGTTTGTAGTCGGTAAGTATTTCCCATTTTTGCCTGGTGATCCTGTTATTTGGACTTTTGGAGCAGCAATTACTCAATTGGTATGCCCTGTTGGGTTGGCTTTAGGGATTTTTGCGAGGCTTTCCTCTCTTGGTCTGTTCTCCACAATGGCATTTGCAGTTTATTTTCATCTCCTTGATACTGGACTGGAAGGCTTTCCTCTGGCAGTAGTTGAAGGTCATAATTATGCTTTCGAATTATCTTTTATATATGGTGCTATTTCTCTATACTTTCTTTGTGCAGGTCCAGGTAGGCTATCTTTATTCAGAAAAACAAACAAGATTACATATTATCCAAAATCAACATAATTCAATGTAAAAAGTGCCTTTTTTGGGTAAATACCATTGAAATTCCTTTTGAATTACACATATCAATACTTTCTTGGTCTCTTAGACTTCCTCCAGGTTGAATAATAGCTTTTATTCCATATTTATTTGCAAGTTCTACAGTATCTGCAAATGGGAAAAACCCATCGCTGGCCAAGACAGCATCAGTACATAATCTTCCAGCTGCTTCTAATGCGATTTTGGCTGCTCCAACTCTATTCATTTGTCCAGCTCCAATACCAATAGTTTTTTGGTCTTTTGCAATAACAATGGCATTAGATTTCACGTGTTTACAAATTTTCCATGCAAAATTTAAATCTAAGTTAGTTTGATTACTAGGATTTTTATTAGTTACTGAAATCCAATTTTCAGTTTTTTCTTCACTATCATCAGTATCTTGAACTAGTAATCCTCCCATTATTGATTTAGTAGAATTTTGATTCTTTTTTGGAATTTGATCTTTTGAAAACTTTAAAATTCTTAAATTCTTTTTAACTTTTAAAATTTCTAAAGCTTCCTTATCAAAAGATGGAGCGACGACACACTCTAAGAAAATATCTTTGAGGTGAATTGCGGTCTCACTATCAACATTTGAATTAAAAGCAACTATTCCTCCAAATGCACTAACTGTGTCGCATTCTAAAGCATTCAAAAATGCTTTGGAAGCTAAATTACTTATAGAGGCACCACAAGGATTATTGTGTTTTAAAATAACAGAGGCAAAGATGTTGTTTGTAAGTTCATCTTTTTCTGTGTAGCCAAATTCTAAAACTGTTGAAAGTGCGGACTCTAGATCTAATAGATTGTTATAACTTAAGTCTTTTCCTTGTAATTGTTCTGCTGAGTTCCATCCAATGTTACTTAAACCATACCAGAAAGCTTTTTGATGTGGATTCTCCCCATATCTTAAGGTTCTGATTAATGGATAAGATTCAATATATTTGGAAGATTGTAAATCTCTTTCTTTTCTTATCCAATTAGATATTGCAGTGTCATAGTCTGCTGTATGTTGAAAAGCTTCAAGGGCTAATTTTGCTTTATATGAGTCTTTCAATTCACCTTTTTTACTTTCTTCAAGAAAATTTTGATACTGACTAGGATCTACTAAAACAGAAACATCTTTATGATTTTTGGCTGCAGAACGAATCATTGATGGCCCTCCGATATCGATATTTTCAATGGCATCTTCCCATTTAGCTCCCTGATCTACAGTTTTTTTAAAAGGATATAAATTGACAACTACTAAGTCAATTAATTCAAGATTGTTAGCTTCTATATCTTTTTTATGTTCCTCATCAGTTCTTTTAGCTAATATTCCCCCGTGTATTTTTGGATGTAAAGTTTTAACTCTTCCTCCAAGAATTTCTGGAGAATTAGTAAAATCAGCAACTTTAATAACTGGAATTTTAGCTTCTATAAGATGTTTGGCAGTTCCTCCACTTGATAGAATTTTATAATTAAATTGCTCTACCAATTCCTTACAAAATGGGATTATATTTTTTTTATCAGAGACACTTACTAAAGCTAATGGAGACATTATGGGAAAGTTTACTTACTTAAGAATATAAACATGAAATATGCTATCAATCATGAATTTGTCTCGATTAGCTCTCAAACTGCAACTCATAGAATTATTTTGATGCATGGTTGGGGAGCTGATTCAGATGACCTTTTAACATTTGGAAAGGAGATGACTGAAAAAATAAATCTTGATTTTGAGGTGATTTCTTTGAGGGCTCCTGGATTACACCCAAGCGGTCAGGGAAGACAGTGGTATGGATTATATCCACATGATTGGAATGGAGCTGAGGTTGAAGTAAATAAACTTATAGTTACATTAAAAAATTTTGATACTGATAAGATTCCACTAAGAAAAACAATTTTGTTGGGGTTCTCTCAGGGAGCGGCGATGGCAATTGATGCGGGATTTAAGTTAAATTTTGGATTAATTGTTGCTTGTAGTGGTTATCCTCATCCCAACTGGTCCCCAGGAGAAAAATTCTCGCCATTAATTATTAGTCATGGTTTATTTGATGACGTTGTGCCTATAGATGCCTCTAGGACTATTTATGAAAAGGTAAAGAGTAAGTCTTCTAAATTTTGTGAATTATTAGAATTTGACGGATTTCATCAAATTGATTCAAATTTAATTAATTTTATAAGTTCAAATATAAGTAATATTTTTTAAACAAAAGCGTATTCATATTCTTCAATCTCTTCCCAATCATCTGCAGTCAGTTCTAGACCCTCAAATATTTTTTCTTCACCAATTCCTTCGACTACAACTTTTAGTGATGGAAATAGAAAATGATTTTCTTCAGCATATTGGGCACTAAATAATCCTTTTTCACCCCAAAAAAATCTATCGGTGGTGTGTTCATTTCTTCTTACATTAAAAACTGAAGGCGCAGAGAGACCATTTTCAGCTATGAATCTTCTTGCTGCTGTAACTGGTTTATGTTTGCCAGTTTCGATATGATAAATAGGTACATGTGCCATTACTCTTTGGCCAGCCAATCTTCTTCTGCTGATTCTTTTTCTTTTTTTTGACATTGATTGGTACTCCTGAAATTATTAATGAGATTAGTCTTATTTATTTTTACTAATCTTATATATGTGATTTTGAATTCACTTCAAATTACATAGAGGACCCATCAACCCCTGATGTAGCTTAAAATATGATTAAATATTCATATTTAAGGCTGGCTTAAGTCAGACCTCTTTATATATCTTAATACTTTTTTCATATTTTACAAGCCCTTTTTCAAGTTTTTTTTTAAAAAAATTTCTCAAAATTTCATTAATCATGAATCTTTCAAAAAAATTTGAAGAATTAATTTTAAAACAGCTAGAGAGTTTTGGTTGCTCAATGGGCGTGACTAATTTAGTTATGTATCTTGCTTCAGCTAAGCAAGGAACTAAAGCATCTTTTGAAATGATTGGTCAATGGCCGCAAATTGATCGGCTACTTACTTCAATAGAAGATGATCCTTCCCTAAAGGTTTCATCGCCTAATAGAAGATGGTACCCGCTACAAGAAAACGATATTCTACTTGGTGTCCTTCGGGTAGAAACTGATTTGAAAGGGGGGAATTGGCCAGTGTCTCTCGATTCCAGATTAAAAGCTCTATCAATATCTTTAGCTAAATGTGTCTCTATCGAATTAGAACGTCAAAATAAAAATGAAGAAGTCAATTATTTAAAAAATCAGGTCAATGTCATAATTCATCAATTAAGGAATCCATTAGCTGCTATTAGAACATACGCAAAATTATTAATAAAAAGACTTGGGTCAGATGATGATTCTATAGAAATAGTTGAACGCATGATAATAGAGCAAAAACAAATTAATCAATATATGGATTCTTTTGCTCAATTAAATTCACCTATTCAACTTCCTCTGGAAATTGGAGAGGAAAGATTATTATTACCACCAAATTTAGATAATAAAAAGGTAATAACTGTTCAGAGTTTATTAAGGCCAATATTAGAAAGGGGTAAAGCTAATGCGGACTTAGAGAATAGAGATTGGACTGAACCGTCTCTTTGGCCAGATTGGACTATTTCGCCATTAAAGGCAAAATATGCTGTAATTGCTGAAATTGTGGCAAATCTATTAGAAAATGCGTTTAAATATGCCCAAAAAGATGCTGAAATTGGGCTCGCAATTACGAGTAATGGACTCTGTATATTTGATGGTGGTAAAAAAATAACCAAAAATGAAAACGAGAAAATTTTTGAAAAAGGTTTTAGAGGATCTGCTGCTAAAAAGAAGGACGGCACTGGTGTGGGACTTTTTTTGGCGAGGAAATTAGCAAAACAAATTGGAGGAGATTTGAGATTGCTGGAAAATAACTCGGTAGATAATACTGATAAATCAAAAAATCTTAAGAAGAAAAATATTTTTTATTTAGAACTACCTATAAAAGAATTGCATGCATAAATAACATTGCAGTTTCAACTAGAACAACACTTGCACCGCAGGCATCTCCGTTAAAGCCTCCAATTTTATTACCCAGTATGTTTGGGATATAATAGCTTAGAAAAATACCAATCAAAATAAGAATTAAAAATTTAATTAATATTGCTTGGGATGTAATTGAAACAAATTGGTATGCAATGAAAATTAAAAGAAAAATAATGGAGATCAAAGATTCTTTTTTAAATCCATTCCAAAACTTTTTATGACTAACAGATTTTTTCTTATAACTCATATATTTAAACTTTTCTATAAAAAATAAATTTGAAAATCTTCCCCAAAATAAGCATATAGGTAAAACAAAAATTACTAGGTTTTGAATTTTCAGTATGCAAGCAATTTGAATTAAAGTTATAAAAACTAAAGCTTGAACGCCAAAGGACCCAACTTTACTGTCTTTCATAGCTTTTAAACGTTTCTTTTTACCCGCAAAAATACCATCGAAAGTATCCATTAAACCATCAATGTGTAGCCCACCAGTAATTAAATATCCTGAAGCCAAACAAATTAATACAGATGCATAAATTGACCAAGAGTTTGTTCTAAAAAGAAGAAAGATAAAACTCTGAATTGTTCCAATCAAAAATCCTAAAGGCGGGGCAAATTGTGCAATATTTTTAAATTCGGGATTAATTAAAGGTATCTTTGGAAAAGTCGTATAGAAAATCCAAGATCCTGCCAAATTTTTTATTAAATATTTTTTGATGAGATAAAAATAGATTCAATATTAAATAATAGGGTAGATTAATGAAAAAGGATCAAAAAATTTTATAAATTATCGTGTTTGAATTTGAAATTACATCGAATTGCAGTAATACAGCGGCAAGAACTGGTATATTTCATACTCCAAATGGTCCGGTAAACACACCAAAATTTATGCCTGTGGGTACTTTGGCAACGGTTAAAGGAATTTCATCTAAGCAGTTAACCTCTACAGGATCAGAAATGATTCTCTCAAATACCTTTCATCTTCATTTACAACCTGGAGAAAAATTAGTTAAAGAATCTGGCGGAATACATAAGTTCATGAATTGGCCTAAGCCTATTCTTACTGATTCAGGAGGATATCAAGTTTTTAGTTTGGCAAAATTAAATAATATTTCTGATAAAGGAGTGGAATTTAAAAATCCAAGAGATGGTAGTCATGTATTTTTATCACCAGAAAAAGTAATGCAGATTCAAATGGATCTTGGATCGGATGTTGCGATGGCTTTTGATCATTGTCCTCCGCATACAGCTAACGAAAATGAAATTGAGGACTCTTTACAAAGAACTCATTCATGGTTGCAAAAATGTGTTGAGACTCATCAGAAATCTAATCAAGCATTATTCGGTATAGTTCAAGGTGGTAAGTATCCGAAATTGAGAGAATATAGTGCAAAATATACAAGTTCTTTTGATCTGCCTGGAATAGCAGTGGGAGGTGTAAGTGTTGGCGAGGCAGTCGAAGAAATACATAGTGTAATAAATTATGTCCCGAAATTCTTACCAATAAATAAACCAAGATATTTAATGGGAATTGGCTCTTTAAGAGAAATTTCTTTAGCTGTTGCAAATGGATTCGATATATTTGACTGTGTTTTGCCCACAAGACTAGGAAGACATGGGACTGCATTTTTTAATGATGAAAGATTGAATTTGCGAAATGCTCGATTTAAAAATGACTTTTCTCCAATCGATAAAACTTGTAAATGTGAGACATGTAAATCCTATTCTCGAGCATATTTGCATCATCTGATTAGAAATGACGAAATATTAGGCCTAACACTCATAAGTTTGCATAATATTGCCCACTTAGTAAGATTTACAAATGCAATTTCTACTGCAATTAGAGATAATTGTTTTACAAATGATTTCGCTCCTTGGAAAACATCCTCTATTGCTCACTATACGTGGTAACGTCTTATCATAATTAATTAAATTATCAAAAAAGGTGCTCATTCTATTTAATACATTCGCTGAATTGCCCGAGGCTTACAAGGCTTTTGCTCCAACTGTTGATGTTCTTCCACTTATTCCTTTATTTTTCTTTTTATTGGTATTTGTTTGGCAAGCTGCAGTTGGATTTAAATAAAATTCTTTTATTTTAGATTGTTTTTATTAGAAGGGATTTTCAAGTAAAATCGCATCTCCAGAATTATCTACAGCACTCTCTATAAAATCAGCAATTTTTAATGCTCTTGAGGCTTGCTCACCATCTACCTCAGGTTTTTCTTTGCCCTGAACGCATTTAAGAAAATGCTCCAGTTCTGCATAAAGAGGTTCAATGGAGGTTGTGCTAACTTCTTCGACATATCCATCATTTCTATAAACTAATTCTCCATGCTCTGCTGTGTATGATTCATGAGACTTTCGATGGATTTGTAAAGAGTGATTTAAGAAATCAGTTTCTACTAGCCCATTTTGGCAGTGAGCACTTAAACTTCTAATTTTTTTGTGACTCATTTTGCTTGCAGTAAGGCTTGCAATAACATTGTTTTTAAAAACTAAAGTAGCATTGACATAATCTATTAATCCTTCGCTATTTCTTCCTCCAACTGCTGCTAATTTTTGTATTTTTGAGTTTACAAGCTCCAAAATAAGATCAATGTCATGAATCATTAAATCCATTACTACAGATACATCATTTGCTCTGTCTGCATGAGGACTGTGTCTCCTCGCTTCTAAAACAACAATTTCTTCATTATTTACTATTTTATTTAATTCTCTAAAAGCAGGATTAAATCTTTCAATATGCCCAACTTGTAAAAGACAGTTACTTGCATTAGCGGCCTCTATTAAAGATTTTGCTTCCAACTCGTTAGCTGCAATTGGTTTTTCAATAAGAACGTTAGCTCCTCTTTTGAGGCAATCTAGACCTACTTTTTGATGAAGTAGTGTAGGGACAGCGATACAGATAGCATCAACTTTTGGAATTAGATCTTTATAATCTTTGAACCATGCACATTGAAATTGCTCAATAGCTAATTTGCCTCTTTCTTCATTTGGATCTGCGACTCCAATGAGATTAGCATCTTTGAGTAAACTAAGTACTCGAGCATGATGCCAGCCCATATTTCCTATACCTATGACTCCAACCTTTACGGGTGATGAGGTTGGTTGCATAATTTCAAATCCATATGTTTATTATCATTATCCTCTATAGGGAGTCATATTTAGCTTTTGGGAAGGATTATTTTAACACGATCAATTTTTGGACCTGACATAGAAATAACTTCAAATTTAATGTTATTAAAATCTAAAACGTCGCCAATTTTTGGAACCATTTGAAATTTTTCTAACATAAATCCAGCAAGGGTATGATAGTCAGTACCCTCTGGAATAGAACTTCCTATCTTTTTATTGATTTCAAAAATTTCTGATTTTCCAGCTATTGACCATTTTTTAGAGAAATTATCTAACATTCTCATGTCTGAATTTATTCTATTATTGAGCATTTCCTCTCCAACTATTTCGCCATTTAGATCTGCTGCAGTTATAAGTCCCTCTGTTCCACCGTGTTCATCAACTACTAGTAAGAACGGATTATAGTCTCTTACTATTGGAAATATTTCTGCTAGTGAACATGTTTCTATTATTTTTGTTACTGGTAAAAGGAATGGCTCTAATAATGTATCGGCTTCCATTTCACCTTTTGATATCGGCTTAGCTAGATAACGCAAATCTAATACACCTAATACATCATCTAAAGATTCACCAATCACAAAGAAGCGAGCATGCCGAGTTTGATCTACTTTTTTCATAAGTTCTGAAAAGGTTATATTTTTTGGCAAAGTTACCATTTCAGATCTTGGAATCATCACTTCTTTAACCTGTGTATCTTTTAAAGCAAAAACTCCTTCAAGAATATTCTTCTCATCTGGTTTTAAACCTGTTACGTTATCTGTTTCTATAAGAGTTTCTAATTCTCCAGCAGATAAACCCGAGTTTAAAGAATCCCATTTGTTATTTAAATTGAACAAGCCTAAACAAGCACTAGCAAAGAATTCTATTGTTTTCACTATAGGATTCATAGCTTTTCTCACGGCATCGAATATTGTGGTTAACCTTAATGCAGCAGATTCTGGATTGTTAATTACTAAAGCTTTTGGAATTAGTCCAGAAACAAGAGTAACAACTAAAACAACAAATAAAAATAATAGAAGATCATACAATCTATTAGATAAAATATTGCTTTTCCAATAATCATTAGCCAGGTTATTGCTGAGCCATCCAATTGCAATTAATGAAATTGTTACACCAAATTGAGAAGCAATTAGTGAAGATCTAAAGCGTTTTTGAATTTTTAAAATTGAAAATGCTCCTTTCTTTTTTTCTTCTATTAACCTTAAAACTTTACTTGGCCTTATTAATAAAAAAGAGAGTTCACTCGCTGCGAAAAAAGCTGGTAGAAATAAAAGCAATAAAAGTAGAGTTATTTTCATTCAATAACAAATGAATAATGGGGGTGGCGAGGATCGAACTCGCCTTAGCCAAATTATGAGTTTGGTGCATTCACCAGATTGCTACACCCCCAAGGGAATTTATGTAATTTTAATTACATTGAATTTCAATATACAATATAAAAATAATATTTCAAAAAACATCTCATTAGGAAGTTTTTGTGAGATTTCTTTTTTTTCTTCTAATCTTTAAATATAAATTAAACTTTTACTAATGGGCAAATTTTCGGATAAGTATGATTTAAATAAAGCAAAATTGTTAAAACAGTTAATTGAAAAATCTTACAAGAGAGGAAACTTCACTTTATCTTCAGGAAAAAAAAGCAGTCATTACTTGAACTGTAAACCAGTATCATTAAATGGCGAAGGCTTAAACTTAATAAGTGAATTATTTTTAGATTTAAAGGACTCAAGGTCAAAAGCTGTAGCAGGATTGACATTAGGTGCAGACCCTATAGTAAGTGGATTAATTGTTAAAGCTGCTTTGAATGGACTAGACCTTGATGGTTTAATAATTAGGAAAGAAATCAAAAAATACGGTACCAAAGCTGGAATAGAGGGCCCTACATTAGAAGAAGGAACTTTGGTAACTGTCTTAGAGGATGTCGTTACAACTGCTGGTTCAGTAATAAAAGCTATAAAAAAATTACGAGAAAATAATTATGTTGTTGAGGAAGTTTTGTCTATAGTTGATAGGCAAGAAGGGGGATTAGAAGCCCTTGAAGATGAAAATGTTAAATTAAAAAGTCTTTTTACAATAAAAGACTTTTTATAATTATTTCAAAATGAAAGATCTAAAAAAAAAGTATTGGCTTGAAAAATTTGATTGTTTTTCAATTACAGGAAAAGATGCCAGAAAATTTTTGAATGGAATAACAACTGGTAATATTCTTAATTCACAAAATAAAGTTGTCAAAACTTGTTGGTTAACTCCAAATGGAGTTCTAAGGTCATTAATTGAAATTATTTTTTTAGAAAGTAGCTTAGAAGTAATTATCTTGGCGGGCAACACAAATGAAATAATTGATTACTTTAATCAAATTATTTTTCCAGCGGACGATGTACTTCTGAGTAAACCTTCCTTAACAAATAGAATTCAGGAAATTGATGAATCTAGTTCATGGAGAACTTACCAGCCTATTTTCTTCAAAACAGAAGATAAAGAATTTGAAATATATAAAAATAAACTAAATTTTCTCAATCCAAATGATTTAAAACTTTGGAAGATTAATCAGGCAATACCCTCATTAGAAATGGAAATAAACG
>CACKJL010000025.1 GCA_902600395.1 uncultured Prochlorococcus sp.
AGAGCTTTTGCCAACATTTGTTTTACCTATAAGCGCAATGGATATTCCATTGTGAATATATGAATTTCTTTTTGCATTTTCTATTAGTAATTCTATTTTTTCTTTGACTTTTTTAATGTTTTTTAGATATTTGGTGTAATCAAAATCTGTGAAGTCTTCTTCAAAATCAACTCTAGCTTCTATTTCGCAAAGTTGATTTATAAGGTCATTTTTAATATCATCAATTTTTTTCTTTATTTCTCCTTGAACCCCGCTAAAGGCTAACTCTGCTGATCTGGTATTGCTTGCATTAATTAATTGATTAATCGACTCGGCTTGAGTAAGGTCTATTTTCCCATTAAGAAAAGCTCTTTGACTAAATTCTCCTGGGTTTGCAAGTCTAACTCTAGAATTACTAGATAATAATATCTTTAAAACTTTATTTACTATGATAATTCCGCCATGGCAATGAAGTTCAACTACATCCTCTCCTGTGAAGCTATTTGGGGATTTCATCACTAAAATTAAAACCTCATCTATAAATTTATTTTGTTTATTTTCCTGAATAAAACCACGAAAAACTCTATGTGATTCCCATGCATATTTAGATTTAGTTTGAACAATCTTTTTGCAAGAATTTATTGCGTCTTTCCCTGATACTCTTATTATCGCAACTCCTCCCTTCCCAATACTTATAGCTGAAGCAATTGCGGCTATCGTATCTTCTGTAGTAACTATCGAATCCATCTCTCGCTTTGTTATGGATAATTAAGTAAGATTATCAAGAATTTAATTTTGAAATTTTCTTTCTGAATGAGATTTAAAAGAGATATTACTTTTAAGAAAATTCTATCATTATTTAGGAGTCAGAATGGAAGTCCTTTCTTTAATGCTAAAGGTTTAGCTATAGGGGTATTTAGTGGTTGCTTTCCATTTTTTGGTTTTCAGACTTTAATGGGAGTATTTTTTGCGAAAATAGCTAAGGGAAATATTGTTCTAGCTGCAATTGGTACCTGGATCAGCAACCCTTTTACTTATATTCCACTTTATTATTTTAACTATAGAGTTGGTTCGATTTTTTTAAATAATCCTTCTAATAAAATTCTTGAAAAAAGTTTAGTTATTGATGACTTTTGGAAACAAGGTAGAATTTTTTCCTTAAAATTACTCTTGGGTTCATCTTGTGTAGGTATTTTATTAGCTTTGATTTGCGGCAGTATTGTTTTCTTTATCTACAAGATAAAAAGTAAAAGATAGATTGATCTGATTTTAAAATTAACTTTGTCCAACTCTGGCAATATCTAAAACATCTGCCATTGATTTAATTTGTTCAATTGTTTTGTGAAGTTGATTATAACTTTCAAGACCTACACAAAGATTTATAATAGCTGGTTTACCATAAGCAGTTTTAACATTGGCATCACTAACGTTTATACCTTTATCAGATAACCGCATAAGAATATCTTTAAGAACTCCAACTCGATCAATTACTTCTATTCGTAGCTGAATTGGAAACTTATTATCGCCAGTTTTATTATCTTGATTCCAACCGACAGGTAATCTTCTCTCTATTGGAATTGGTATTACATTTTCACAATCTTCCCTATGTATAGTTATCCCATGGTTGCCGAGCGACACAGTTCCGATAATATCCTCGCCTGGGAGTGGGGAACAGCATTTACCTATTCTGTAATCAAGACCTTCTATCCCGGAAATTGGTGATTTAGCTGCTGTATTAGATTGATTAGTGGATAAATTATTATTACTTTTAAGAGATTTTGCTATTTCAGAGTCAGAATCATTTTTTACATCTTCTGTCTGTAATTTTATTTCTTCTCTTAGTCTGTTTAATACTTGATGCAAAGTTAAACCACCAAAACCAAGAGATGCAAGAAGGTCTTCAGTAGTTTTTAAATTGCATCGATTTGCAACTTTTTTCATGGCTTCACTAGAAAGTAATGCTTCAAAACCGTTTCTACCTACTTCTTTTTCAAGTAAATCTCTACCTCTTTTAATCGTTTCATCACGATGGCTTTTCTTATACCATTGGCGAATTCTATTTTTAGCAGTTGGCGTAACTACAAAGTTCAGCCAATCCAAGCTTGGAGTAGCATTATTACTTGTCAAAATTTCTATGAAGTCACCATTTTGAAGTGCTGTAGATAATGGAGAAAGCTTTTCATTAATTCTTATTCCATTACAGTGATTTCCAACTTCAGAATGGATTCTGTAGGCGAAATCTATCGCGGTAGATCCTTTCCTTAAACCAACAACATCTCCTTTTGGAGTGATTACAAATACTTCTTCATCAAATAAATCTTCTTTAATTGAAGCTAAATAATCATTATGATCCCTTTCATTACCTTCTTGTTGCCATTCTACTAATTGTCTTAGCCAATTAAATCTCTCGGCATTACTTTTAGCAGGAGAACCACCCTCTTTATATTGCCAATGAGCGGCAATACCATATTCAGCAATTTGATGCATCGAAGTAGTTCTAATTTGAACTTCAATAGGTCGATGTCTTCCAATCACAGAAGTGTGTAAGGACTGATATCCATTGGGTTTTGGTAATCCTATATAGTCTTTAAATCTACCTGGAATTGGTTTGAAAGTATCATGAACAACTGCTAAAGCTCTATAACAACTATCTGAATTGTCCACGATAATTCTTAGGGCAGCAACATCATAAATCTCGTGAAAATGCTTTTGTTGTCTTTCCATTTTGCTCCAGATGCCATAAAGATGTTTTGGCCTTCCTGTTATTTCAAAATTTTTCAAACCCGCTGAAAGCAAGTTTTCCTTCATAAGATTCAAAGTTACTTTTAATCTTTTTTCTCTATCACTTCTTTTAACGGCGATTTGATCTTTAAGATCTAGATATTCTTTAGGCTCTAGGAATTTAAAAGCTAAATCTTCTAATTCCCATTTAAATCTGTTTATTCCTAGTCGATTAGCTAATGGTGCATAAATCTCTCTTGTTTCTCTCGCTATTCTTAGTTTTTTCTCATCATTTAGCCATTCAATTGTTCTCATGTTATGAAGTCGATCTGCAAGTTTAACTAAGACAACTCTGATATCGCTGGCCATAGCCAAAAACATTTTCCTAAGATTTTCAGCTTGTGCTTCAGTCCTATTGTTAAAGTGAATGCCGCCTAATTTTGTTACACCCTCTACAAGTATTTTTACTTCTAATCCAAAATTTGTTTCTATTTCAGATAAATCAATGCCAGTATCTTCAACTACATCATGTAAAAGGCCTGCAGCAATAACAGATGAACTAGCACCTATTTCTTTAAGGAGATTTGCAACAGCAACCGGGTGGATAATGTATGGCTCGCCGCTCGCACGGAATTGTCCATCATGAGCTTTATAAGCAAGTTTAAAAGCCTTTACTATAAGGTTGTGATTCTCATCATTTTCTTTATTTGATTTTTCAAAATTATGAATATCTTTAAGAAGCCAATCGGGAATGTTTATTTGATAATTCAAAGATTCGCTTTCATATTTTTTATTTTCAGGCAAAATAGTTTTGGAAACTTCAATTTCGTTTTTTTCTTTTGAATTTGCAGCTGCCTCGGACATTTTATATTGCTTTAGATGTATTTTATTTATGTCTAGAAAAATTTGCTATAAATCATGGAAAAAAATAAAGAAAAAATTATTGTAGTTAAAAATCTTACTGTTAA
This sequence comes from uncultured Prochlorococcus sp., assembly GCA_902600395.1. Classification (GTDB taxonomy): domain Bacteria; phylum Cyanobacteriota; class Cyanobacteriia; order PCC-6307; family Cyanobiaceae; genus Prochlorococcus_A. The sequence continues at coordinate 3,669 of CACKJL010000025.1, forward strand.
ATATGGTCTAAAACAGCAACCTATTATCAAAAATTTTAATTTGGAAATAGATAGTGGAGATCATTTGGCCATAATAGGACCTTCTGGATGTGGAAAGACCACTTTTGCAAAAACATTAGTAAATATATTGCCTGCAAAGGCCACTTCTAAAGGGTATCTATCGATTTCTAATGTAGATCCTAGGAAAATAAACAACAAAGATGCACAATTATTTAGAAGAAAGAATTTTGGATTTATTTATCAAGACTCTATAAAAAAACTTAATCCGCTAATGAGAGTTGGGGATCATTTATATGAATTATTTAAAACACATGATCAAACTAAATCATCTTTAGCTATTAAAAAATTAGTAAGAGAAGTTTTTCAAAAAGTCGGAATTGAAGAAAGTAGACTTGATTCTTTCCCACATCAATTTAGCGGCGGAATGAGACAGAGAGTTTCTATAGCAATGGCACTTGCTTTGAAACCTAAATTATTAATAGCTGATGAACCTACAACAAGTTTAGATACCAAAACAAGTTTTGAAATTATGCAAGAAATAATTCGTCTATGTAATGAATTTGATACAACTTTAATTTTAATTAGTCATGATATTAATCTTGCAGCAAAGTGGTGTAGAAAAGTTGCAATAATTGAAAAGGGATCGATTGTTGAAAAGGGGAATATATTAGATATTTTTCAATCACCAAAATCAGATATCGGGAAAAAGTTAGTAAATGCATCAAAAATAGTATTAGAACCAAATACTAAAAATAATGCTCGAGATCAGGTCGTTCTAGAGGTAAATAACCTAAGACATTGGTATAAATTAAATTCTTCAATTTTCATTAATAAATGGAATAAGGCTTTAAATGAAGTTAGTTTCAAGTTATATGAGAATGAGACTCTTGGAATAGTTGGTTCTTCAGGGAGTGGTAAAAGTACATTATGTAGGGCTTTAATTGGACTTCTTAAAGTAAGAGGTGGTGAAATCAAAATTTATGATAAAAATCATGCATCGAAAAAAAATAAATCTTTTAAAAAGAACAATAAAGTGCAAATTATTTTTCAAGATCCTTTTTCAAGTTTGAACCCGAAAATGACAATTAAAAGTATTTTGGAAGATATATTTTTTATTCAAAAAATTTCAGATAAAAGAAAAATCGAAAAAGAAATAAAATTAATGTTTAGAAATTTGAATCTTCCCTTAAATAATGATTTTTTTAATTCTTATCCTAGCCAATTATCTGGTGGTCAATTGCAAAGAATTTCATTAGCCAGAGCGCTATTGTTGAAACCAAAAATTTTGATTTGTGATGAGAGCGTTAATATGTTGGATGCTTCAGTAAAAATAGAGATTCTTGAATTACTTAGAGTCTTGCAAGAAAAAATGAATTTAACGATTATCTTTATTACTCATGATTTGGGCATTGCTAAAAGATTTTGTGATAGGTTGCTAGTTATGAATCACGGAAAGATAGTTGATGAAGGAGAAAGTTCCACAATATTCACTAAAACTCAAAACACGTATACAAAATCGCTTCTAAATTCCTCCTTGAATCTTATTTAATTTTAAGAACACTTAGTAATTTTTGAAAATCTAATGGTAATTCTGATTCAAATATCATTTCGTTACCATTTATTGGATGTATAAGTCCAAGCTTAATGGCGTGTAAAGCTTGGCCATCTAATTTACATGGTAGTTTTTTACATCTTCCATATAACGGATCACCCACAATTGGATGATTAATGTGAGCACAATGTACTCTTATTTGATGCGTTCGCCCCGTATCTAGTTTGAAACTCATTAATGAGTAATTGCCAAATCTTTCTTCTAATTTCCAATAGGTACAGGCATACCTTCCTGAAGTTTCTTCAACTACTTTATATTTCAATCTATTTAATTTATCTCTGCCAATGTTTCCCACTATTTGGCCTTCTTCAGAATTCGGTGCTCCATGAATTACTGCAATATATTCGCGTGATGCTATTTTTTCTTTAATTTGTTTCTGGAGATTTACTAATGCCTCTTGGCTTTTTGCAACAACCATACATCCGGAGGTATCTTTATCTAATCTGTGAACAATCCCAGGTCTTAGTTTCCCATTAATTCCAGGTAGATCTTTACAGTGAAAAAGTAATCCATTCACTAAAGTTCCAGATTTGTGTCCAGGTGCTGGATGAACAATTAGTCCTGATTGTTTATTAATTACTATGATGTGCTCGTCTTCAAAAAGGATATTTAAATCCATTTTTTCAGGTTTCAAATAAATAAGAGGTTCTGGAGGAGGCATCCATATTTGAATATTGTCGCCGTTTTTTAATGGGGTCTTTGCTTTCGCAGTCTTATAGTTTACAAGTACTAAACCTGAATTTATAAAATGTTGAATTCTTGCTCTACTTTGTTCTGGCCTTTTACTTACCAACCATCTGTCTAGCCTCATAGGAAGAGGTAGCTCATAAATAATTTCTATAAGCTCACCTTCTCCAATGCCGAAAGAATTTTGATTATTTAATTCCATATTGGGACTTCTAAAGCAATTTTACCCAGCATTTGATTTCTATAATCTTCCAATAACTTATGAGACATTCTCCTCTTATCGCCAGAGGTATGTTTTGAAGCTGCTTCGTCGATCCAAGCAGAAGGACTCTTAAAGCCTTTAGTAATATCAACTCCATATCTATTAGATATTTGTTTAACTGAGATATTCGCATTCTTATCTTTGTTGAGAGTGGATATAATTTTGATAAATCCAATTGCGACACTCTCTATTTCATAAGCAGCTTCTCCAATATCGTCACACAGTGCAAGATTAAGTGCTGATTTTTGATCTTCTAAATTTGGAGGTATAACACCAGGAGCATCTAGCAGATCTATACCACTTTCTAATTTTATCCATCTTAAATTACGAGTCACGCCTGCTTTCCTAGCGCTATCTACAACTCTTTTTTTTGCGATTCTATTAATTAATGCCGACTTTCCTACGTTTGGAAAACCAAGTGTAAGGGCTCTAATTGGCCTAATTCGCATTCCTCTAGAGATTCTTCTATCGTCGATTGACGACCTAGAATCTTTGGCTGACTTACAAATTTCTTTAATCCCTATTCCTCTTTTAGCATCACACCAAAGAGGATATTGATCTTTAGAATTAAACCATTTATTCCAACTATTAATTGTATTCGGGGAGATCATATCTGATCTGTTAATGACAAGAATATGTTTTTTATTATTTATCCATTTATTTAAGTGTGGATGTCCTGTTGACAAAGGAATTCGTGCATCTCTCACTTCTATAACTAAATCTACTTTATTGATAACTTCAGATAATTTCTTTTCTGCTTTTGCGATATGGCCTGGGTACCATTGGATTTTGGGTATGTCCACTTCAATAAATTAAATAAAATTTTGTATTCCTTTTAGTTTTTATAAGTTTCAAAAGTATTTACTTCTAAATTTTAGTATAAATTTAATAACTAAAAATTTTTATAATCGTTAATTCTTAAAATTTATTAAGGCATAGGTAACAGTAACTACTTTTTAACCCAATAAGCCCAAATTAACGTTAGGCTCTTGAGATTATAAATATAGCTTGTTTAATGTCAAAATTATCTCTTTCCAGTCTTGATAAGACACATTTAGAAGGAAAAAAAGTTCTTGTAAGAGTAGATTTTAATGTTCCATTAAATGAAGACGGTCAAATAACCGACGATACGCGTATTCGTGCAGCGATCCCAACTATTGAATATCTTATTAATCATTCTGCAAAAGTCATTTTAGCTGCTCATTTTGGTAGACCGAAGGGTCAGGTAAATGAAAAAATGAGATTAACTCCAGTAGCAGCAAGATTAAGTGAATTGTTGGGGCAAAATGTGGCTCTTACTAACAGTTGTATTGGTGATGAAGCAGTTGCACAATCAAATAGTTTATCTAATGGAGATGTTCTTTTACTTGAGAATGTTCGTTTTTTTGGTGAAGAGGAAAAGAACGACCTGGAGTTTGCTGAAAAATTAGCATCACATGCAGATATGTATGTAAATGATGCTTTCGGTGCTGCTCATAGAGCGCATGCTTCAACTCAGGGTGTTACAAATTATTTAAGTCCCTCAGTAGCTGGATTCCTTTTAGAAAAAGAATTGAAATACCTACAAGGAGCAGTAGATTCCCCAAATCGTCCATTGGCAGCAATAGTTGGAGGGTCAAAGGTTAGTAGCAAAATAGGAGTACTTGATTCTTTACTAGATAAGTGTGACAAAATCATGATTGGTGGAGGCATGATTTTCACTTTTTATAAAGCTAGAGGTTTAGATGTCGGAAAGAGCCTTGTAGAAGAAGATAAACTCGAGCTTGCTAAAGATTTAGAAGCAAAAGCAAAAGCAAAAGGAGTAGAGTTATTATTACCCACTGATGTTGTTTTGGCTGATGAATTTTCTCCTGACGCCAATAGTAAAATATCTCAAATTGATGCAATTAGTGGGAATTGGATGGGTCTAGATATTGGTCCAGATTCCATTAAAGTTTTTCAGAATGCTCTTGCAGAATGTAAGACAATTATTTGGAATGGTCCAATGGGAGTTTTTGAATTTGATAAATTTGCAGATGGTACAAATGCAATAGCTACGACTCTTGCGGACTTAAGTGCTTTTTCTGAAGTTTGTACAATAATTGGTGGTGGAGATTCAGTTGCGGCAGTTGAAAAAGCAGGATTAGCTGAGAAAATGTCTCATATATCTACCGGAGGTGGGGCTAGTTTGGAACTTTTAGAAGGTAAAACATTACCAGGTGTGGCTGCGTTAAACGACGCTTAGGCTATATCTCATCAACAATATCAATGCTCTTTGTGAAAGTAATCATTCCCTCAGGATGAGCTATGATTCCTGACCAAATTTGCATCCCTGGTTTTGAAGGGGCTCTTGTAATTTTAAAAATCCCTCCAGACGCCAATGGTTCCAATAATATTTCTTGTTCAAACAATGAATTAACTTGATGAGGTTTTATAGCTCCAGCAATAATCACTTCTTCAAGAGGCTTATTTAGAATTATATCGATATCGTATTTTGAACCAGTAAGAACTCTATCAGGAATTTTAAAACTAATATCTATTTTTTTATTATCGTTTCTTATTGTGGTGAATAAATTTTTGATAATCCCTTCACTTATTTTTCCATTTACGATTGAAAATAAATAATCAAATTTGGATTCGAGTATATATATTTCTCCGTTAACTATTTTTTCCCCAGAAACTTTTATTCGCAATATATCTTCATCTGGAATATTAGATTTTAATCTTTTGATCTTCCATTTGCTGTTAGGGAAATCATTAATAATCTTTGAAAATTGTTTTGGAATATTTTGGTTTTCATCATTTCTAAAATTTTTTTTAATAAAATCTAATTCTCGCTTATTTAATGAGGTTTCTAAATTTCTTATAAAATCAACTTTTAAAGTTTGCGTTATTGCTGAATAGGGGAGAATGAGATAAATAAATAAGTAGAGAGGGAATCCTATATTTCTGAATAAGTTTAAATTCAACATATTTATTATTTATTATTTTTATTCTACTAATTTAAGTTTTTATGTCTAAAAAAAATAATTTATTAGTTGCAGCTAGTGGAACAGGAGGCCATATTTTTCCAGCTTTAGCAGTTTCTAAAGAGGTGGAAGATGAGTGGAATATTCATTGGTTGGGTATTCAGCAAAGACTTGATGCGAATTTGATTCCCCAAAAATATAATTTGAAGACTTTGAATTTAAAGACACCAAGAAAAAATATTTTTTTGTTTTATCAATATATAAAAATTTTAATGTCAACTTTCCAAATAATTAGGATCTTAAAAGAAAAAAAAATTAACTTGGTTTTTACGACTGGAGGTTATATATCTGCCCCTACTATTGTTGCTTCAAAACTTCTAAAGATACCTATCATTATTCATGAATCAAATGTAGTTCCAGGAATGGTCACGAAATATTTTGGTTTTTTATGTAACTATGTTCTTTTAGGATTTAAAGAAACAAATGCTTATTTAAAAAATTGTAAAACTATTTTCACTGGAACACCTTTAAGAGAGCAATTCTATAAATTTAATTTTTTGCCAGAATGGGTTCCAAAAGGAAATGGACCTCTTTTGATTGTTATGGGAGGTAGTCAAGGAGCAAAAGCTATAAATCAAATTCTTTATGAATCTCTAGAGTTTTTAATAAAAAAACAATTTCGGATAGTTCATATTGTTGGCGAATCTAATCTAAAACCTTTTCATGTAAAAAACTCCAAAAATTATATTCAAAAGAAATTTACTAATGAAATAGCAGCTTTAATTCAAAACTGTGATCTTGTAATATCGAGATCTGGTGCAGGAACAATCAATGAATTAATGGAGGCTGAAAAACCTTCAATTTTAATTCCATATCCATATTCTAAAAATAATCATCAGGAGAAAAATGCCATGATTCTTGCTGCAAGTGGAGGCTCAGTTTTAATCAATCAGAATAATATGTCTAAAGAAGTTTTTGAAGAAAATCTAGAAAGAATTTTTAAAATAAAATCAAAAAAGGGAAAAAAACATTATGAAATATTAGATCTCATGAAGAAGAATATGGAAAATAATAATAAAATTAAATCTAAAAATGAGATTAAAAAGTATATTGATTATTTTTTAAAGGAATTCTGAATTTCTTCACATAAAAGAGTGTTATTTTTTCTATTCTGTAGACTTATTCTTGCCCACTTGTCGTCAAGAAATCTAAATGAAGTGCATTCTCTAAGCAATATTCCCTTATTTTCTAGGTATTTTATATTTGGCGACAAGGATGTTTCACTTTCTATTAAAAAAAAGTTGGTTGAAGAGTTATGAATTTTAAGGTTCTCTATTTTTAATAATTTTTCAAATACTCTCTTTTTTTCAATATTTATCCAGCTGTGAATCTGTTTTGTCCACTGTTCGTAGAATTTCTTATGACTTAGTAGATCAATCCCGGCTTTAATTGAAAATGAATTTAAAGGCCAAGGATCTCTATTTATTTCCCATTGTTTAAGTTTTTTCGATGAGCCAATAACGTAACCTAATCTAAGTCCAGGAATATTGAAGATTTTGGTCAAGCTTCTCAAGACTAATAAATTATCAAATCTTTTGGTTAATGGTATTAAAGATTCTTTGTCTCCATTAGGTGTTATGGATAAAAAAGCTTCATCGCAGATAACTAATTTATATTTTTTTACAACTTCCTCCAATGAATTCTTTTCCCATAATTGGCCGGTAGGGTTATGTGGATTTGTTATCCAAATAACATCACCTTTTGGATGAAGCGGAAATGATTGAGGAAAAATATTACTCCAGTTTTTTGGTAATTCGCAATGTATAAAATTGCTATTCCAACAATTTAAAGATCTTTCATAATCAACAAATGATGGAGAAGGAATACAACTTATTCCGAATTTGGATGCTTCATAACCTGCCCAGGTTATTAATTCAGAAGCTCCATTCCCAGGCAATATATTTTCTGGATTTATCCCATGAAATTTGCCGATTATTTCTTTCAGATCACTCAAGTTTCTTTCTGGGTAATATCTAAAGCCAAGATTATTAATTTCCGCATTTATTGAATCTATGAGTATTTGAGGGGGATCAAAGGGTACTAATGATGCACTTGCATCAATGATTTCGGAGGGTAATAAATTTAATTTTTTCGCAATTGCATATACATTTCCACCGTGCTTCAAGTTTGATCCTTGCATGGCTAACGTTGAGTAATCATGAGGTTCATTATTCATTCTCTAATTTTATTCAACCCATTTTAAATCTGATCCAATTGCATCTTTTATACTAGATAATTGATGGTTATTGAGTTGCTTTATAATTCCCTCAAGTATATCTGGTACTAATTGTGGACCCTTATATATCCATCCTGTATAAAGTTGAATTAATGATGCTCCAGAACAAATTCTTTCCCAAGCTGACTCAGGACTATCTATTCCACCAACCCCAATTAAAATAATCTTTTTATCAATATTATGTATATGTTTTATTATTTGATTTGCTTTTTTTTGGAGAGGCCTTCCACTTAATCCTCCATTCTCTTGAGAGAGTAATAATCCAGTTTGCCTGATCTTTCTATTTTCAAGACCTAATCTATCAATGCTGGTGTTTGTAGCAATTATTCCATCGATGTTTTCCTCGATTATTAATTGGCAAATATCTTCAATATCTTTAAGGCCTAAATCTGGTGCAATTTTTACAAATAATGGTGGACAATTAGGTAAGTTTTTAATTTCTCTAAGAAGTTCTTTTAGAAGAATTGGATCTTGTAATTTTCTTAGTCCTTCAGTATTTGGAGAACTAACGTTTATTGCTGCGTAATCACAATATGGAATTAATAATTTTAGAGAAGTTAAATAATCATCTTTTGCTTGAGATAAACCTGTAATTTTTGACTTCCCGAAATTTATCCCTAAACAAATATTCTCCCTGTTTTTTTTAAACTCAATACCTTGTTCGACAAAGCTTTTAACTAGATTTTCAGCACCATTATTATTGAAACCCATTCTATTTAATGCGGCTTCTTCTTCTGCCAATCTAAATAACCTTGGTTTGGGATTTCCATTCTGAGCAAATTTAGTTACTGTACCAAGCTCAGCAAATCCAAAACCAAAATCTTTCCATATATTTGCGGCATTTCCATTTTTGTCAAAACCCGCAGCTAAACCAATTGGATTACAAAAATTTATTCCACATATGTTCTGAGTTAACCTTTTATCAACTACAGAAAATTCTTCATTTAGATTTTTTAAGATAGAAGATACTATAGGCCAATTATATTTTCTTGAACTGAATGATAGGAGACTAAGAGATAAATTTGTTAAGTATTCTGCATCAATTCCAGAGTCTTTTTTTAATACAGGGGTAATCAAGTTTTTATAAAGATTTTTAAATCCCCCCTTCTTATCATTCATAAAAAATTAGGCTTCTTTTTTTCTATTATCCAATATTTTTTATCTTTAGGAATCAATATCCAATTACGCCATTCAAAAAGTGAATATTGTTTTATCTTTAAGTGGTTTTCATTACCTAATAAGGTTTCTAGTTCAGGTGAACTTAACAGGTACTTTTTTTCTGCAAATTTTTGAATTAATTCATTGCGGGAAAATAATTCCTGAATTTCTACAGGTGCATTTTTTTCAAAAAAATCAACTGAGGATTCTGTTTTTTTTAAGTTACTTTCTAAAGATATACCTTTGCTGTAATTAGTTGCAATTTTATCAACCCTATCATTTTGTTTATCCCCGCTATGACCTTTGACATATTCCATTATTAGGCCATTAATTCTTAATTGATCAATTTTTTGCCATAGATCAAGATTTTGAACTGGTTTCCCTGAACTTGTTTGCCATCCATTCTTCTTCCAATTAATAATCCATTTTGTATAACCCTCTATTACATATTTACTATCAGTTCTTAGTTTAAAGTTCTCTTTTAATTTATAGGTTTTTAATTTCTCAAGAGTTTTTATAGCCGCAGTGAGTTCCATTCTATTATTAGTAGTATTTTGCTCGGAACCACCTATTTCTAATTCGCTGTTATCTTCAAAAATTATTAAACCGCCCCAACCACCTGGGCCTGGATTACCACTGCAGGCTCCATCAGTTGCGGCTTCAATCGCAATACTATCACTATTCATAATTTTTGAAGCCGATATTAAGGTTATCGGCTTGAAAAAATGTACTCTTATTTAAGTGTAACTTTACCGCCAGCTTCTTCAATCTCTTTCTTTAAAGATTCAGCATCTGCCTTGGCAATTCCTTCTTTTACTGTTTTTGGTGCAGATTCAACAAGTGCTTTTGCATCGCCAAGACCTAGACCAGTTGCATTTCTTACAACCTTAAGGACTTTGATTTTTGCAGCTGCATCAAAGCTTTCGAGAACTACATCAAATTCAGTTTTTTCTTCAGCAGCGCCACCATCTGCGTCACCGCCAGCTGCTCCTGGAGCTGCCATAACTACACCTGCAGAAGCTGCAGCAGATACACCAAAAGCCTCTTCAATTTGCTTTACAAGCTCAGATGCTTCTAAAAGTGATAGAGATTTTAATGATTCAAGAATTTCTTCAGTTTTTGCGGACATTTTCTTAAAGTTAATTAGGTTTTGAATTTAGGATTCTGATTTTTCAGAATGTTGTTGAAGTGATCTAGCAAGTCCAGAAGGTACTTCATTAATAGAGATCGCAATTTTTGTTGCAACGCCATTAAGAGCTCCAGCAATTTTTGCCATCAATACTTCTTTAGATGGAAGACTTGCAATTTCTTTTATTTCAGAATCGCTTAGAAGTCTGCCTTCAAATAAAGCTCCTTTGGTTTCGGATTTTTTGGTGTCTTTCTGAAAAGATTGGATAGCTTTTACAGCACCACCAACATCTTCTTTGATTAAGACAAAAGCATTTGTTCCGGACAGTAAAGATTCAAGATCGTTCCAATTACTATCTCCATCAATAGCTTTACGCATTAATGAATTTTTAGTAACTTTGCAAATGCCGTTAGTTGTTTGCAATCTAGATCGCAAATCTGACATCTCTTTGATAGTTAAACCTTTATAGTCAAGAACTACAGCCATTTCCGAGTCGTTTAATAGAGATTTAATCTCAGTAACGATTTGTTGCTTATTCTCTAGTGTTCGGCCCATTGATGTTTTTTGGATCGTAATTTAGGGAGAGCAGGAAATGCGGCAAAGTCCTTTTAAAGAGGCCGCTTTTATTAGATCCAAAAAGAAATAATTTAAGACGAGTCCTCGGTAGGAATTAAAAATTTAGAATAACTAAATTAACCTACTTTCTTTGGCCGTATTATTGCACTTTAAATTATACTACAAAGCGTTAACTTTCAGGTTGGTAATCTTGTACAGCATTTATGTCAACTTGAACTGAAGGCCCCATTGTTGAAGTTACATAAAAAGTTTTCCAATACTTTCCCTTAGCTCCACTTGGTTTATTTTTATCAATTGATTCTTGTAAGGTT
>CACKJL010000026.1 GCA_902600395.1 uncultured Prochlorococcus sp.
AAAGCTCTTGGTTGGAATCAAGAAGACTTAACAAGATACGAAGATTTATGGGACTACAGTCAAAGATGGGGATTAATAAATTTAGAAAGAGAAGACAGACAGTTTTTAAAGAAGGCAGAAAAGTTACTCCCAAAGATCCAAAATAAAAAGATATCTGTTAAAAAAACTATTGAAGAAAAATCTTATTATCTATGGTTAAATTTTTACCTCGATGAAATTAATATTTTTAGTAATTCTAATCTTCCAAAAAATAAATATGGTGTTTGGACACTTTTAATTGAAGAGGAAATAAAACTTCTTAAGGAATTACAACCAGTTATGGGTCTTCCAGATACTTTAAAAGCTAAGAATCTATTCGAAAATAGAAAAGAGCTTATAAATAAAGCTTTTAGCGAATTTGATGCTAAGAACAATGATAAGTGTATAAATTTTGATGAGGTTCTTAACAACTCTGAAAAAGATGTAGGTAAGAATTGGAAATCAATTACTGAAAAAGATCCTGAGGCTAATAAAACTTTTCCAATAATTGATTCTGCAAATATTGAGAAACTCAGATCTGCGATAAAAGAGGATTTGAGTTTATATATGAAAGATAATTACCCCTCATTAAAAAAGGATTTATAAATATTTATCTTTTTTTTGTTTTTTTTTGGAACTTTTTTAAGTTAAATAGATAATAGGATTATTTAAAAAATTTTGAGCAACCAAAAGTTCGAGACACTTCAGTTACATGCAGGACAAGTGCCTGATCCAACTACAAATTCTAGAGCAGTTCCCATTTATCAAACTAGTTCCTATGTTTTTGATAATGCCGAGCATGGCGCGAATCTTTTTGGATTAAAAGAATTTGGAAATATTTATACTCGACTTATGAATCCCACCACAGATGTCTTTGAAAAAAGGATGGCAGCTTTGGAGGGAGGTATGGCAGCACTTGCAACATCCTCAGGTCAAGCTGCTCAATTCTTGGCAATCGTGAACTGTATGACAGCAGGGGATAATTTTGTCTCTACATCTTTTCTATATGGTGGGACCTACAATCAATTCAAAGTACAATTTCCAAGATTAGGAATAGAAGTTAAATTTGCAGATGGTGATAGTATCGACAGTTTTAGAAATAAAATTGATGATAAAACAAAAGCAATATACGTCGAATCAATGGGAAATCCTAGGTTCAACATTCCAGATTTTGAGGGACTCTCTGCTTTGGCGAAGGAAAATGGAATTCCTCTAATAGTGGATAATACCCTTGGTGCTGGTGGTGCTTTAATAAGACCAATTGATTTTGGAGCCGATGTTGTTGTAGAAAGTGCAACGAAATGGATTGGTGGACATGGAACAAGCATAGGTGGGGTTATTGTTGATGCCGGAACCTTTGATTGGGGAAATGGTAAATTCCCACTAATGAGTCAGCCAAGCGCCGCTTATCATGGGCTCGTTCATTGGGACGCTTTTGGTTTCGGTAGTGATATCTGCAAATCTTTGGGAGTACCAGATAACAGAAATATAGCTTTTGCGTTAAGAGCAAGACTTGAATGCCTTAGAGACTGGGGATCAGCTCAAAGTCCCTTTAATTCTTTCTTGCTATTGCAGGGTTTGGAAACTCTAAGTTTAAGAATAGAGAGACAAACTTCTAATGCGCTTGAACTAGCAAAATGGTTAGATTCTAATTCTAATGTAAGTAGTGTTAATTATCCTGGCCTAGAATCAGATCCATATTACTCTAGTGCCAAAAAATATACTACTGGAAGGGGAATGGGTTGCATGCTTATGTTCTCTCTCAATGGGGGTTATGAAAATGCAGTAAAATTTATTGATTCCTTAAAATTGGCGAGCCACCTTGCTAACGTTGGTGATTCAAAAACATTAGTAATTCATCCTGCTTCAACAACTCATCAGCAATTATCTGAAGAAGAACAATTATCTGCAGGTGTTACCCCCACTATGGTAAGAGTTTCTGTAGGAATTGAGCATATTGATGATATAAAAGCAGATTTCGAACAAGCACTTTCACAAATCACATAGGAAAGTAGATTTATTGGCTTTAATAATTCCTAGTAACTATCACAAGATTAGCGATGTCGAGAAAAATCATATATCTTGGATCGAACCAGAATTGGCAAAAAGACAGGATATACGTCCTCTTAGGATTGGCATTTTAAATATCATGCCTCTTGGTAAACAGTATGAATTTAACTTACTACATCCACTTGGTTTATCTCCTCTTCAAATTGAGCCAGTTTGGATAAAGCTTAAAACTCACTCTTATAAAACATGGGATCTTAATCATCTAAATAATCTATACATAACTTGGGAAGAAGCAAATAATCCAGAACCGTTAGATGGAATCATTATTACTGGAGCACCTATTGAGCACCTTGCCTTTGAGGAGGTTAAGTATTGGGATGAATTTGTAAAAATTGTAAATGAAGCCAGAAATTCTTGTGCGAGTACTCTTGGATTATGTTGGGCTGGCTTTGCGCTGGCTTATTTAGCAGGGGTCGATAAGAAAGTTTTTGATAGGAAATTATTTGGGGTATTCCCTTTAAAAAGTCTTGTTCCTGGACACCCTTTGATGGGTACACAAGATGATGAATTTATTTGTCCTCAAAGTAGATTTGCTGGATTACCAGATTTGGAAATGGAGAAGGCCCAAAAAGAAGGGAAATTGAATTTGTTGGCTTATGGAGAAAAAGTTGGATATACAATATTTGAATCTAATGATCAAAAACAACTTATGCATTTAGGTCATCCTGAGTATACGGTGCATAGAATTATTAGTGAAATTGAAAGAGACAAAGAAAAGGGAAATGTTCCTCCACCCGAAAATTTTGATCTAAATAGTTCAAAAACCGCTTGGAGATCTCATAGGAATTTGCTTTTTCAGCAATGGCTTTGGTTTTGTTATCAACAAGTTAGTCTTAATTAACTTTTTTTAATGAGCACTTTCAATACCGCCTAGTCTCTCAAATAAGTTAAGACTTTCTTTATTTAATCCTACAATTTCAACTTTAGAACCGCCATTCTGGAATTTTCTAATAATTTGCTCAAGAGCAACAACGCCACTTTGATCCCAAATATGAGCTAAAGACATATCAATTACAATATTTTCTGGATGTTCATGAATATCAAATCCTTGTAAAAAATAAATTTTACTTACAAAAAATAATTGTCCTTTTACTTTGTAGGTAATCAAATTATTTTCTTTAGCTCTAGAGACAGTTATAACTTTCGCTACTTTTCTGCTGAAAAGAATTGCAGCTAATGCAACTCCTGCAATAACTCCAAGTGCAAGATTATGAGGTTTTGTTAGCATAGTAACTGCAAAAGTCATAATCATGACTGCAGTATCGCTTTTAGGTATCTTTCTAATATTTTTTAATCCATTTATATCTGCTGTACTTATTGCGATCGTTATCATGATTGCTACTAACGCAGCCATTGGGATTGCTCCAATCCAAGATTTCAAGAGGATGATCATAATTAGGAGAGATATACCTGAGGAGAGGGTTGACAATCTAGATTTTCCTCCATTTTCAGTATTCATTACAGATTGCCCAACTAAAGCACATCCTGCCATTCCACCAAATAAGGATGCCACAATATTTGCGATTCCCTGCCCTCTTGCTTCTTTATTTTTATTAGAACTTGTATCAGTTACATCGTCTAAAATGTCTTGAGTTAAAAAGGTTTCCATTAAACCTACGAGAGATATTGCAAGTGAGGTCGGTAAAATTACCCCTAATGTTTCAAGACTAAAAGGTACTTTTCCATTTTCTATTGCTCCAAAAGGAAGAGAGATACTTGGCAATCCATCAGGTAATTTACCCAAATCGCTAACTGTTGGGACATCTAGATTAAAGAATATGCTTATAAGAGTAATTACTACAATTGCAATAAGTTGAGATGGGACTACTTTTGTTATTTTTGGAAGCCCATAGATAATTATTAATCCTAGGATTACAAGAATCCAAACTACTGGAATCTGAGAGTTAACTGGATATTGACTTAAAGTTTGTTCAACTAATCCTTTTGATTCTTTAATACCTATTCCTAACTGGGGTAGTTGTGCTTGAAATATTAAAAGTGCCAGTGCATTTACAAATCCACTTAATACTCCTGTTGGGACGAATCGCATTTGGTAGGCCAGTCGTAAATATCCCCAAAGAATTTGGAAAATTCCAGTTAATATTCCAGCTGCAATAAGATATGGGACTCCTAATCCAGGAGATTTTGATTCTCCATAAGCGACAAGTCCAGTCATCAAAAGAGCTGTTGAACCTGTAGCTGAAGTGATCATTCCCCTTCTTCCTCCAACAATCGCAATTGTTATAGATAAGCAGAATGCACCAAAAAGACCAACTTTAGGATCTACACCAGCTATACCCGAAAAAGCAATTGCTTCTGGGATCATTGCAAAAGCAACAACCAAGCCAGAGAGAATATTTGATTTTGGATCATCCAACCAATTTTTAGATAAATATCTTGAGAAATTTGACATTTTAAGTTTCTTTATACTTAAAAAGTTACCTTATAAAGGAGGCAAAATACCCTGTGGGTCAAAAATATTCTTTAAAGTTTTTAATTCATTCATTCTATTTCCAAAAGCTAATGTAAGTTCTTCCTCATGAGTATTTAAATGATTATGCAATTGGGCTAAATGAATATTTGGATAAAACCTTTTTAGGTTGTTCCACGATGTATAAATCCAGTTCAAAGCAACTTCTTTTTCTTGAAGATCATTTTTTTTCCATGATGCATATATCCATGGTTTCCACGTACTTTTTCTATGAACAAAAAAGCTTGAGCCATTATTTAACTTTTTTGTTTTGCAACCTAGTTGTTGAGAAGCAACATAGCAGGAATTATTAGGTTTATTATCCATTATTTCATTCAAACATTCTATGAAACTTGGGATATGATTTTTTAAATCTTCTCCAAGAAGACTAATTACTTCAGAATGGTTATTTGCATTAAGCTCATATAAATTTAATTCCTTTGGGAAGAAATTTATTTTGTCAAAGTTCTCATAATATTGTTTTTTTAGAGCAGGAAATTTGTCTAGAGGCATTAAGTATTCTTCTGTTCTTTTATCCTCTAAATTATTTTTAAGTTCAGCAAAAATATATATATAAATCTTTTGGGCATAAATCCATTGAAGACTAATATTTTCTGGAAATTCCTCTGATATTTTTATTATTTCTGTAAGTTCATTTGGATTTACAAAACCTTCAATAATCTTAATTGGATTAGATTTGATAGTTTTAAGTTCTATTTCGGTAATAATTGAGAAAAAGGGTGCTGCCCCTTTAATTGCTTCCCAAATTAATTGCTCTTCTGGATTTATTTGATTTTTTTTTAAAGAGATAAATGTGCCATTACCCAAGAAACCTTTTATTGATTCAATATTATCAATGGCTAATCCGTAAGCTCGACTGAGTGGGCTTACTCCACCAGTAAGTACATATCCTGCTCCAGGAAGTTTAGAAAGTCCGATTGGAAAACTTCGATTATGTTTTTGTAAATAATTTACTAAATCCCCCATTATTACTCCCCCTCCTATTGTTACTAAATTGGTTTTTCTATCTAAGTGAATTTTGCTGTGATTTTTTCTTAGATCAAGAGTTGTAAAACCATTTTTTGCACAACTAGAAGTTGTACCTCCACTACATACGCATAGGTGTTCAAATTTTTCCTTAGAGTAGTTTTTCTCACAAAATAAGGAATCATTTACGTCATAAATTAATTTTTTTAATTTTGCATCCTTTGAGTTAATATTTGGAACTTCAAGCAAGTTATTATTATTTTTCACTACATGATATTGTTCTTTACTATTATGGTATAAGTAATAACTTGAATTTGGATAATTTAGATTCGAAGTTAAATAATCAAGTCGCGATACTTATCTGTGGACACGGGAGTAGAAATAAACTAGCCATTACTGAATTCCAAGAATTAACTAAGTCCATCCAAAAAAGATATCCAAAATTTATAGTTGAATATGGTTTCTTGGAATTCGCTAAACCTTCGATTGTTGATACTCTAGACAAGTTAAAAGATCTTTCTATAAATAAAGTAATTGCAATACCCGCAATGCTTTTTGCCGCGGGCCATGTAAAAAATGATATACCTAGCTTGCTAATGAATTATTCAGGTAAAACAGGTATTGAAATAATTTATGGAAGAGAATTAGGTATTAATAATTTAATGATTAGTGCAGCTTGTGAAAGAGTAAAAGATGTATTTAAGCAAAATAATACTCTCAAACCTGAAGAATCATTATTAGTTGTTGTTGGTAGAGGCTCTTCTGACCCAGATGCGAATTCCAATGTTTCAAAAATAACGAGAATGATCGTAGAGGGTATCGGTTTAGGTTGGGGGGAAACAGTTTTTTCTGGAGTAACTTTCCCTCTCGTTGAACCTGGCTTAAAAAATGTTGTGAGACTTGGTTATAAAAATATAATTATTTTCCCTTATTTCCTTTTTTCAGGTGTCCTTGTCACCAGAATAAAAAGGCAAAGTGACTTAGTTGCGATAAATAATCCAAATATTTCATTTATACATGCAAAATATCTTTCGTCACAGTCTTATGTGGTCGACACTTTTGTAGAAAGGATTGAAGAGATTCTTAATAACGAAGGTAAGAATTTTATGAATTGCTCAACTTGTAAATATAGATCAAATTTATTTGGCTTTGAAAAAGAAGTTGGAATGGTACAAGAAAGTCATCATGACCATGTAGAGGGCTTAGGGATCAGCTGTGATTTATGTGATCCTGAATGTAATGGTGCTTGTGAAATACAAAATCCAACTGATAACCACAAAAAATCAAACTCAGGAGGAGGTTGTTACTTAGAACATGAAGATGTTGAGATTCATCAACATGAACATAATCACCATCACCATCACCATCACCATAGTATTTACCCAAATTCAAAACATCCTTTAGGACCTGTCACGCTTCGCTTGCCTAATAAAGACTAAATCTTAAGAAAATCCGTTGAAAATCAATTAATCACCTGTCTCTTTCTCGACTTAGTCTTAATAGACTCAGTATATATAAGTATTCTTAATGTAAAATCGTGAAAGTATTTTGGACTAGATTTTCCACAATTTTTAGGTTGTTTTCCACGTCCAAATCCACATTGGATTAGAAATGCCAGTATTTTTCAAAAAAAACAGGACATCAACATTATTGTTGACTTTTCTTTAAGATTTATGCAATTTCCTTTTTTAAAAAGGAAGTTTTTAAAAAACTAACTTATAACATGAGTCTCATTTGATAAATTGAAAAGTTTACATGCAGATTTTTTTTGATTTTTTTAGACAAAAATATCATTATAGTTATGCAGAAAAATATAGATTTATGGATCAAATTAGCCAATCAAATTTAACTGATAAGAAATTTGTCGAGTGCTCTTCAAATAAAGTCTCTTTAGAAACAGAGCTTTCAGAAACTCTTTATAACACTATGAAAGATTTCGTATTAAGTAATCCAACTTGGGATCAATATAAGCTTATAAATTCAGCATTAGCTACTTTTCTAGTTCAAAATGGATGTACAGATAATTCTGTATCAGAAATTTATTTAAATCAATTATTTACACCCTCTAAGTCTTTTTAATATTTAAACAGGCTCTTCTACTCAAGGCCATCATTGTAAGTGTAGGGCTTTGCCAAGATGATGTGGGCCAGCATGCTCCATCTAGTACGAGTACATTCTTGCATCTCCATAATCTATTAAATTTATCAACTACGCTATTTTCTTCATTTATCCCCATTGGTGCTCCCCCTACTTCATGAATGTAATATCCAGGAGGAGGAGGACTATCTGAAAGTGCGATCAAATTTTTTGTAAATAGACTCCCTAATGGGATATTCATTAGTTCATTAATATTTTTTATTTCTCCATTTGCAGCTGTGATTGATTTACGTATTGTGTTTTCCATATGTTTAGCCATGTTTAACTCATTTTCGCTCCATTCGAATTCAATATAGGGAATTGGAATACCCCATTCATCTATTTTTCGTGAGAGAGAAACTGAGTTTTTCTCTCTAGGAAGGACTTCGCCATGGGCGATAAGAAAGCCAATGGATGTGTTTCTGTCTTTTTGCAAAAATTTAGGAATCCCTAATCGATCAATTGCCCCCCAGATTCCATAACCTCTTTTGAAATTTATATCGTTAATTTTTGGTAAATTTGAACCGAATGGAATAAAGAAGCTGCCTGCTCCAGAAAGATCGGGAGGATTAGATAGTGGTTTTCCTGAGTTTCTTGTTTTTGGGACTGAAAAAAATCTACAGATAGATATATGGTCCATAAGGTATTTACCTAATTTTCCAGAATTATCTTTAAAACCTGAGGAATTTGATTTATATTCTGAGTTCAGTAGTATTCTGAGTGTTGAAATTGTTGATGCGCAAAGAAGGATTAAATCACAATTTAATTCTTTTTTGCATCCATTTTCTAAGTTTACGATCGTTAGTTTTGATGCAAGTTCTGTTATCTTGTTAATCTCAAAAGACTCCACTAGGTGATTTGAAATTATTTGTACATTCCCAGTATCTAAAGCTTTTCTTAAAGTGCTACCTAAACTAGAGGATTTGGGCCAATTTTTATCTTTTACTGATGAATTTCGGTCAAATCCTCTTGACTGTATAAATGGATAATTTAGTTTTGATTTAACTTCGCGGCCAAAAATATTTTCGTTTTCTGTAAGAGGTATTTCACCAATATATTTACCGTTTGGGACTTCTTTAATGTCATCTTTTCGTCCATAGATGCCGCAGAAATTTTCAATGAAATCATAGTGAGGGGATAGTTCATCGTATGAAATAGGCCAGTTTGGTCCGAATCCGTCTTTTTTAGCCGGATGAAAATCTTCTGAGGAAAGTCTTAATGTTATGCCTCCCCACGTTAATGATCTCCCGCCATATTGTTGACCTTGGGTCCAAAGAAATGGCTTTTTTTTTGGGAAGTCATAAGGATGCTTCAATTCATTTGAATATAAGTCAGGATTATTTTTCCAATAACCAGGATGTTGACATTGATTGGCATGTTTTTTTGTTAAAACTCCTGATAATCTTTTTAATGTACTTTTTGGCTCATGATTACTAGCTTCATGCCTTTTAACTTGAGGCCCTGCTTCTATTACTAAAACTTTGATCCCTTTTTCTGCCAATGTAAGTGCTGCTATTCCTCCTGTAGCTCCAGAACCAACAACAATTGCATCATAGGGACTTATATCCAAAACCTAGTTCGTGATTTGCTATTTCAATAAATATAGCATTCAGTAAATAATTAATTTTTAGATTTCAGCTTAAGAAGTTAGAATTTATTGAAATACTACTCAAAAAATGAGATTTATAATTTTAACTGTTTTAATGATTGTTTTATCTCTCCCTTCTAGAAGCTTCGCTGCATTGGATTATGGTAAACAATCCTTAATAGGAGCTGATTTTTCTGGATCTGATTTAAAAGGGGCAACTTTCTATTTGACTGATTTACAAGATGCAAATTTATCAGATTGTGAGCTCCAAAATGCTACTCTTTATGGAGCAAAATTGAAAGATACTAATTTAAGTAACTCCAATTTAAGGGAAGTAACTTTAGACTCGGCTATTTTAGATGGAACAGATTTATCAAATACTAACTTAGAGGATTCATTTGCTTATAGTACACAGTTTGAAAATGTAAAAATCCAAGGCGCAGACTTCACAAATGTTTTTTTGCCAAAAGATATTGTCAGGAAATTTTGTGAAAGTGCCTCTGGTACTAATCCATTCACAAATAGAGATACCAGAGAAACTTTAGAGTGCGATTTAATTTAAATTTATGCACATAAAAGTTCTTTTTTAATTTTTCTTTGTTTATAAAGTGATCTCCCTACAGGCCAACCTAAAGTAGATAAATGTCTCATTAAAGAACTTGAGTATTTAAAGTAAAGATTGTCTGAATATTTGATACCAAGCTCTTTTAGAGTAGTTATTAATAAAAATAGTTCTTTCTTTTTGCCTTTTTTCATGTCCAATAAAATAAATGCCTTACTTGATAATTTTTTTTCAAGAACCTTATTATTTTCAGCAAAACCAACTTTAAGTGAATTAAATTCATCAGAATAAAGAGTGTAAATTATTCCATCTTTGAACTTATCAGTAGAACTATCTACATTAAAACTTGATGATATAAATGTTTTGTATCCTTTTATGATTTTTTTGTTATTCATAATTATTTGATTTCATTCTGTGCGATTTCGTATTTTTCCAATAAATTGTTTACTTCTGCTAGTGCAATCCTTTTTTGACAGGCCGAGTCATATCTATTAACTGCTACTGAAGGTATTGAACCTTTGCTTTTCATTTCCCTTATGCCAGTTTCTAAACACTGAAAAGCAACACTCGAGAGATCACGACCCTCTGCTGCGGCCCAAACTTTCAAAAGATAAGTAAGATTTGAAGGCACTGAGATTTGTACTTTGTTTGAGTTTGAAGTATTTAATGCAATATCATCGAGACTAATTTCTTTCAAGGAAATAGTTTCTTTAACCTTTTTCTTCAAAAATTTTACTTGACTTATAGTGTCCTCTTTATTCTTTATTTTTTGCTCGATTTCAAATAACTCTTCTTCAGAACTAATTAAAGCTTCTAATGCCCATTTAGCATCATCTTTCGCAACAGCTGTTCTATCAAGCCATTCATCTCTTATTTTTGACCAATTACTAGGCATAAGGTTTATGCGATAATTATATAATAGATAAATCTAAATAGATTGTCTACACATTCTAAATTGAATTAATATAGATTGTATAAAATTAAAATTTTTTATAATTCCTCATCTTAGAAATAATCATTTAGAATAATATAAAATTGCAGAATCTATCCAACGTGATCTTAGAGGTATTTTTTCGCTAAATGAAAACGATATATTTGATAATTCAATCTTTTTAAATTTTAGTAATTTTTATTTAATTAAAACTCCCGAACTTTTAATCTCTTTCAATAAGTTCAATTTTATAACCATCAGGATCTTCAACAAAAGCCAAGACAGTAGTACTGTTTTTCATTGTTTTAGGTTTGGTTGTTATTTTACAACCATTATTTTCTAATCCTTGGCAAATTAGATGAATATCTTTTACTCCAATAGCTATATGACCATATTTATCTCCAAGCTCATAGTCTTCAGACTTTTTGTCCCAGTTATAAGTTAATTCAATTACTGTGTTTTCTTTTTCTGAGCCATAACCAACAAATGCCAAAGTGAACTTTCCATGAGGGTATTCCTTTTTTCTTAATAAATAATTTCTTATAAAAGTTTTCAATATTATCAAAAAGATAATCTCCTTTTAATTTTTCATTTAGTTCGAAAGATAATTCAGATTTCACAGATTCTTGGCAAAAATTAGTGATTTCTTCTGAACTAATTAAAACCTTATAAATTTCTTTTTTTTCTTCTGAATTAGCATTAAAGCATAAATAAATCAGATTAATCATTGAACAATTGTTATTTTTAATTTTGAATTCTTTATAAATGTCTGGCCAAAATTTTAAAGATTTTAGACCTTCTAGACCTCCTTGACTGAGAGAGTATTTATTACAACAATTTACAAATTCTGAGACATCTTTTGGACATCTGTTGAGTTGCAAAAGCATATCTGATAAAACTTGTCCTGCTTGAAAATTCCTTGTTGGTTTTCCTTCAGTTGGTAGAGTCATACTCCCTAAGACATCAGCCTTAACAGCATTTAATTGAGAAAAAGTATAATCTCCTTTTTCACAAAATTTATCATTAATTATTTCCCTTGCACTAATTATTTCTTCACCATAACCAAGTTCTTTTAATGAAAGATATTTATTCTCTAATTTATTTTCTTTTCTAACTTTTATTGATACTGATGCGGCCTGATCTAAACATTGAGTTAACAAAATCGTATTAATGGTAGGAAGCATTCCTGGCTTATCGGAATGAAAGTTATTTACAAAACCTGCAAATATTGATGAGATATTTTTTATTGATTTTATATATTGACATTCAATATTGTGAACTCCAGGAGAAACTTGAATTTTCGGTGATAATTGATTCAAAATGCGTGCTCCTATTAATGCTGTTAGCGCATCAGGATGGCAGAAATTTGCAGTAAAACTATCATTAGGATTTCGTAAAGCTCCGTGACGGTGAAATCCTGTAAAAAAAGCTAAATTTGGATATTTATTACAAAGAATAAAAGGGTTTTTATTTTTATTATCAATACAAAAAGAACCGACTAGACAGCCAAGAACCACATTTTCTCTTTTTAAATTTTTTCTGAGTTCTAAAGCATTTTTAACATCATCTTGTATGTGATTACTATTTGAAGCAAGAATAACTATCTCACATTTCAAGAGAAGATCTTTTAGATCAAAAGACTTTATTTTTCCCTCTGAAGAATAATTTCCCATTCTCTTAATCTTTTCAATAATCTCATTATCCATATCAGAAATAACATCATTTGAGAAAGCACCTAACAAATCTCTATCTTGCCTAGGAGCCAAGAGAATATTATTTGAATTTCCATGCATAGCACAGTTGTATGCTAGTGATGCAGGATATAAACCAACACTGTAAAATCCAACTTTGCTATTCTCTATATCTTCAATCAATGAATAAAAATATTTTTCATCTTTGATGTTTTCTACGAAATTATTCTTCATTTTTGGAAACTCTTGAAAATTTTTTTAATTTCTTACCCATACCTACATTTTTCTACATTAAAGCAAATTTTGACCATAGCAAATTATTTATTGAAAATATTGGGTTTTTTAATTTATAATTTCTGAGAAAGTGGAAATTTAAAGAAAAATAATTATAAATATGGAATATATAGCAAGTAATTTAAATGAACAAAAACAATTAATTTCTTCTAAAAATATCTTATTTATTCAAGACATTGACGGAGTTTGTATCCCTTTAGTTAAAGATCCAATGACTAGAGAATTAGAATCAAAATATATCTATGCAGTAAAAGAATTTGCCGAGGAATTCTTTGTATTAACTTGCGGGGAACATGAAGGTCCAAGAGGAGTTAACAGAATAATTGAGAGGAGTTTAAGGAGCACTACTGAGCCTAAAAACAAAGAGCTATATTTAAGAGGTTTAGCTGCCTGTGGAGTAGAGTATCAAGACAGTAATGGTGAAATAAGTTTTGAAGGAGTCTCAGAAAAAGAACTAAGTTTTTTATCTAAAGTACCTAGTTTAATAAGACCAAAATTTAATTATATAGTTAAGAATATTTTTCCTGAACTTAGCCAAGAGGATATCAATTTTCACGCAGTAAAATCAATATGTGAAACACGCTTCTCGCCAACGATTAATTTCAATAGTCTATTTGATTTAGTTCATGAGGATTCTGATAAAAGAAAGCTTATTCAAATTAGTTTTGAAAAAATGATGAATGAAATCATTTTAAAAGCTGAATCCGAAGGCCTCAAAAACTCTTTTTTCCTTCATATTTCACCAAATTTAGGTAATAAAAATGGTATGGAAACAATTAAACTTTCTTCTCAAGATGATATCGGATCAACAGACATACAATTACTTATTAAAGGGGCAGTTAAAGATTCTGGAGTTTTATTTCTTTTAAATAAATTTATTGCGGATAAAACTGGTAAAGCTCCT
>CACKJL010000027.1 GCA_902600395.1 uncultured Prochlorococcus sp.
ATTCAGAATCTTTAGAAGAAACTTCTAGCATTAATAATTCATTAAGAAAAAGCGAACTTAATCAAATTAATATTAATTCTAGAAAAGCTGATTTTTCTAAGAAATTAACAACCGAAGAGGAACTATATGATGAATTTAATTATCTTCTTGATGAATAATTAGTTTTAATATCTACTTATGCTTCAGAGTAATAGATTAACAATTTGTGCAATTGGCAAAATAAAGAAACCCTGGATTAGAGATGGAATTATTCAATACAAAAAAAGAATGCCTGAGCTTACCATTAATGAGTTAAAAACTTTTAATTTAAATAATCTTAGATCTAATAACAATATTATTATTTGCCTAAGTGAAGAAGGGAAGCAGTTTAATTCAGTTGAACTATGCTCTTTTCTATTAAGTTTTAAAAATAAAAAAATTAATTTCTTAATCGGTGATACTGATGGAATAAGTTCAGATATAAAAAAAAATTCAGATCTTATACTAAGTTTGTCTCCTTTAACTTTTCCTCATGAATTAGCTAGATTAATTCTAATCGAGCAAATCTATAGATCTGTTTCTATATCTAACAACTCCCCCTATCATCGTTCCTAATAAGATTAGATTTAATCTAAAATTAATCTATAAAAATTTAATAACTAACTATTTTTTTAATCTTTATTGTATAGTACATATATACTATTAATTTAAGTCTTGGATTCTTTTGATTCAACTACTAAAAGGTTCAGAATCCCCTTATTAAATGATTCGGTATCTGCAGGATTTCCCTCTCCCGCAGATGACTATACGGAAGAAAATATTGATTTAAATGAACATTTAATATCTAATCCATTTAGCACCTTTTTTCTCAGAGTTAAAGGTGAATCAATGATAAATGCAGGAATTAAAGATAAAGATTTAATAATAGTAGACAAGAGTTTAATAGCCAAGCCAGGGGATATTGTCATTGCGATGATAGACGGGGAATTTACAATAAAAAGATTATCTATAAAAAATGATGAATTATATTTAAAAGCAGAAAATCATAATTATCCTGATTTTAGATTTAAAAATCATATTGATGTACAGATATGGGGAGTGGTTATTTATTCAATACATAGCTATTTATGAGAATTTCAAGCAATGATGCTATAGCTCTTATAGATGCTAATAATTTTTATGCGTCATGTGAACAAAATATTAATCCTAGTTTGAGAAATAAACCAGTAGTGATTTTATCTAATAATGATGGATGTATCATTGCGAGAAGTCCTGAAGCGCGAGCTTTAAAAATTAAAATGGGAACTCCTTATTTTAAGATCAAAGAAAAATTAAATGAATTAGATGTAGCAGTCTTAAGCTCAAACTACTCACTTTACGGCGATATGAGCAGAAGACTAATGAATTTACTAAAAAACTACTGTGAAGAAATAGAAATTTATTCTATTGACGAAGCATTTGTCTCAATTTCTAGACCTAATGATAAAAATCTATATCCTTGGGCAAGAAACATAAGATCATTAATATATCAGAATCTAGGGATTACCATAACAGTAGGAATAGGAGAAAATAAAGTAAGAGCAAAAATTGCTAATAAATTAGCTAAAAATATTGATTATTCAGCTGGAATATTTGATTTAGCTAGAACCAGAAATGAGAATAATTATTTAAAAAGAATTAGTGTAGATAAGATATGGGGGGTCGGTAAACAAACCTCTAATTGGTTGCAAAGTAAAGGTATTAAGAATGCGAAAGAATTAAGAGATATGGAAGAAAATGCAATCATCAAGAAACTAGGCATAGTAGGAAAAAGATTGCAATTAGAAATGAAAGGTTATAAATGCCTGCCTCTAGAAAAAAATAAGAAATCAAAAAAAGAAATTCAGGTAAGCAGGAGTTTCGGTACTCCTGTCACAAAATTAGAAGACTTAACTCAAGCACTAGCGACTCACGCAATAAAAGCATCTGAAAAAATGAGAAGTCATAATTTGCAATCATCTAATATTAGAGTATTTGCAAGAACCAGTAAATATTCAAGTCAAAATTATCAAAGAAGTGCTCATAGAAAACTTACAAATGCAACAGACGACACAAACAGCATTTTAAAAATAGTAGTTGAATTATCTAAAGAAATTTATAATCCCGAATATAAATTTTCAAAAGCTGGTGTTTTAATGCAGGATCTAACTAATAGCGAATATTTACAGCAATCAGTTATCAATTACAAATCTCAGAAAGACCTAAAAAAATCAGCAATTCTCATGAGAACTATTGATTTATTAAATAAAAGATTTAATAACAATGCAATTACATGGGCTATTACAAAAACGCCAAAAAGTTGGACGATGAATAAGAATTTCTTAAGTCGCTCATCTACAACTGATATAGAACAGATCCCAACTATATTAAAGTAAAAAACAAAATGGAATTCATTATATTTTTAAGCAAATTAGATAAAGAGATTCTTAACTTGTTAATAAAAGCAAACTATGAAGTTGAAGAAAATAAAATTGAATGTCTCTTAAATAAAGAAATAAAAGGACTACATAATTTTGTAGAAAATAAAATAATAATATGTACTGAAAATGCAAAAAGGAAAACGAATTATAGAAATGAAAAACAGCGACCAAATAAAGACAACTTCAAAACAAAATTGGCAATAAGAAAAGCATTAAGGCATGAAGCTACTCATGCAATACAAAAATGTAATAAGAATAAGACAGTAGGGGATATAAAAAATTTAGAATCTAAATTACATCAAAGTAAAAGGAGATCATTAGAGTTCTCTACTTCCAATTTTTCTGGAACTTATGCAAAAGAAGTAGAAGCTTATATTCTTGAAGACAAGCCCAAAAAGGTAAAAAATATGATTAAAAAATACTGCCTATAAATTTAAATAAAATATGTTAACTAGCAATAAAATTACCACAGCGTTGTTTATCTAAAAAACTTATATGTTGTCTTTCTAAGTAATATAATTCCTGAAATTTAATAGCATCTGAGTTTAAATCCTTAAAGAGATCATCTATCTCTTTATTACTCTCTGAAGAAGCTGAAGAAGGATTATCAATTAAAATAGAAATACAATTTTCTAAAGTTTTTAATCTTTGTGATCCCCAAGATTCGATCAAGTGTCTACATCTTTTTAAAGAATTATATTTTTCAAGAAGTGATAAAGTTCCAAGTAAATTATCTTTAGGGTTACCAAGCAATGTTAAAAACAACTCATTTGGATTAACAAAGTTATTTGTTTTATTTGATAATTCAGGATTATGAAGAGCTAAGTGATCAGTAAGAAGTGAAATTAAGTCAATCGCAAAAAATTCTTTTTGAAGATTTTTACTATTAGATTCTTTTAATTCATTTAAGTAATTTATACCTAAATTATTTTGTTCAATTTTTGAAATAGCTTCCCATAAATTTTGTATATGATTAGTATTAAAACCATTAATTTCTCTTTTGAGAAATTCTTCGCGAATAAATAACCGAAGATCAGGACAATGCAAATAATAAAAGATTATTTCTGATTCATTTTTCTCGCGGCGAGAAATTTCATTTGGTTGTTCAAATTTTTTTGATCTACCATGCCAACGAAATCCCTTAACTTGATTTCTTAAATCTTGTTCAAACTGTATCGCTAACCTTGCTTGTCCCTTACTCAATCGTTCGGAAACTTTTTGTAAGTAATGAGTTCTGGTTGATGATTGAGGTAATTTGCTCAACAATTTTACCAATAAAGAAATAACACTCTGGAAATCTTCAGACTTAGTTAAATCTTTATCTCTAAAGATCTGATCAATCTCCCAATCAATCCAAAAGGATGCATTATCAATTAGATTAAAATAATCTTCTGGAGTATGACTATTCAAAAATTCGTCAGGATCTTTAAAATCATTGAGTTGAAGTATTTTAAGATTAATTTGATCATGGAGAGATAAGCTTTCGACTTCTTTTATTACTCTTTTTGTAGCTAATATTCCTGCATTATCAGAATCAAAATTCAATATAATATTTTTATTATCTGTACATCTACATAGTTGAGAAATTTGATATTTATTTAATGCGGTACCGAGAGAAGCCACAGAATTAGTAATACCTTTTGAATGAAGAGCAATTACATCAAAGTATCCTTCAACAATAATAGCTTTATCTTTTTTTCTTATATTGCTAGATGCTTTTTCAAATGCAAACAACATTTTCCCTTTTTCAAATATCTCTGATTCAGGAGAATTAAGATATTTGGGTTCCTGCCCATCAAGTGATCTTCCACCAAAGGCAACTACACGTCCCTGCATATCAAGTATTGGAACGATTAATCTATTTCTAAAACGATCATAAATCTTGTCAGAATTATCCTTAGAAATTGCAAGACCTGAAGCCAATATTAGATTAATAGGAAATTTTTCTACCTTGGATAGATAGTTAAATAAATCATTCCATGAATTTGGGGCAAAACCTAATTCAAAGTTATCAATAACCTTGTTACTCAAGTTTCTCTTTGATGTTAAATATTTCATAGCTTCAACACCTAGAGAATTATTTAATTGAGACTTAAACCAATTTTTAGTGACTCTTAATATTTTATAGAGCTCCTCCTTTCTAGATAATTGTTTTTTATAAGCTTCTACCTGGGGACCCTCAAGATTTTCAACATTAATATTATTTTTCTTAGCGAGAGAAAGTACAACATCAGAAAAATTTGCACGAGTAAATTCCATTAAAAATTTAATAGAGTTACCACCAGCACCACAAGAAAAACAATAATAGAATTGTTTACTAGGTGATACTGTCATAGATGGCTTAGTATCATCATGAAAAGGACATATGCCAACAAATTCTTTGCCTTTTTTCTTAAGAACAATATGTTCAGATATAACGTCAACAATATCTGCTTTTTCCTTAACCTCTTGAATAGTTCTTGGGTGTATAGAATGAACCATTGAGATTTTTTTTAAATAAATATTGATTTATTTGTTATAGGTCAAAATCAAATAAGAATCTACTTAATTTCACAAAAAAACTATTTTAAAATGATAAATATCGAAGAATTAGAAAAAAGATTTAATTCATTAAATAAGTATAATTTGGTATTTGCCTCATTCTTCTTCAGTTTGATGACTTTGTGCGTAAAAAATATTGATAAAAGGATACCTATTTATGAATTAGTTTTGTTCAGATCATTTTTAAGTTTAATAATTACATCATTCATAATTAATGCAAAAAATATAAATCCTTGGGGCAAAAATAGACCATTACTTATCTTAAGAGGTTTTTTAGGAACGTTAGCTTTAGTTTGTATTTTTTATGCGATAAGAAATATGCCACTTAGTATATCTACAGTCATTCAATACACATATCCTATTTTTATATCTATATTTGCTGGCATATTTATAAACGAAAAAATAACTCGTAATATAATTTTCGCTTTAATTATTGGCTGGATTGGAATATTAGTAATATTGAATCCAAGCCAATTATCAAATATAAACGTTGAAATTGAAAATATTTCGATTTCGGTAGCATTTCTTGGAGCAATCTGCACCGCATTGGCTTACGTTACAGTTAGGAAACTTTCATTTACTGAAGATATTTATGTAATTATTGAATATTTTCCACTTGTTTCTTTTATAACTCTATTACCAGTTGTATTAATCAATTGGGTTACCCCAAATTGGAGTGAACTAATTTGGATAATAGGGATTGGGTTATTTACTCAATTAGGTCAGACTTTCTTAACTATAGGATTAAAAAATTTACCAGCTTCTGAAGCATCAACAATTAATTATTTACAAGTTTTATTCGGTTCAATTTGGGGGATTTTGTTTTTTAGTGAAATAATAAACATAAATTTTTTATTAGGCGCCTCACTAGTTTTATTAGGAACTATTATATCTACTACCAAAATAATCAAAAGGACATAGAATATTATTAGATTAAAAATGATGATGAAATTTCACTATTTAGCTTTATTATTATGTTTTTCTCCTATTGCTCAAGTTAATGCAACATCCCCAAAATCAGTAACTTGTACAAGAACTGAATACAGAGAAGAGTACATTCCTGGAACGAAATCAAACCCAGGCTATGTAAAAAGTTATGAGGTAGACGTTGTAATACCTTGTGGAGGTCAAAACAAAGCTGAAAAAATAGATGATAATGACTGTAGTGAAGGTACTGTTATAGGGGGTCTTCTTGGTGCTGGAATTGCATTATCCTCATCTAGAGGGAAAGATAGGTTTTGGGCCGTACCAGCAGGCGGCACCGCAGGAGCGCTTATTGGATGTCAGGTGGATGGTGGTTAATTGATTAGTTGGATAAATGGAGATTTAGTTGATTTATGGCAAACTAATCAAAAATTTTTTGTTTTAATAAATTGTCAAGGATTAGGATACGAAATACAAATACTAGAATCCTTTTTTCTCAAATTAAAAACAAATCAGATATCTACTAAAAACATTACTCTTTGGATAAAGCATATTAAAAAAGAAGATTCAGATTTATTATTTGGCTTTACAACAAAGGATCAAAAGAATTTCTTTATTGAGATTTTAAGTATTCGAGGTGTTGGATCTCAAATTGGTATTGGGATATTAAACAAATTTTCTATTAGTGAAGTTATAAATGCAATAAAAAAACAAGACAAAAAATCAATTTGTTCCATACCTGGTATAGGACAAAAAATGAGTGATCGGTTAATTTTAGAATTAAAAAGTAAATTTAAAAACGAAATATTATCTGAAGAAGAAAAAAGCAAAGATGCATTTAAGATTAAGGATCCTGAGATAAATAAAATGATAGAAGACCTTCAGTTAACCCTTCAATCATTAAGTTACAAAAACAAAGATATAAATACAATTTTGCCAATTATTATTAAAGAAATAGATCTCCTAGGTAAAAAAGAAAATAATTTATCATTTGAAAAACTATTGAAATTAGCTATGCATTATCTGGATGATGATAGTAGTAATATAGATAGATGACGTAGTATCATAGATAAAAAGAAATAAATTTTATGTCATTAGATACAGCTGAAAAACAGAAGCTGATTGAAAATCATCAAGTGCATCCAACTGATACAGGTTCAGTTGAAGTACAAGTAGCAATGCTTTCTAAAAGAATATCGAAATTAAGTGATCATCTTCAAGGAAACATTCATGATTTCGCTTCAAGACAAGGATTATTAAAAATGATTGGTAAAAGGAAAAGATTACTGTCTTACTTGAAAGACAAAAACGTTCAAAAATATCATGAACTAGTTAAGAAAATTGGAATCAGAGGATGATCTCAATTAATGAAAAAAAAGCAATCTAAAAAAAAGACACAAACTAAAAAGAAAAAAAACTATTCCGAAACAACTGCTTTCGCTAATCTAGAAAAAACATCAATTCCTGTAACCAAGCCAAAACGTTCATCAAGTGGCATCCCAAAATATGTTGCTGACAGAATGGCAAGAAGAATATTCTTTACAGCTGGAATACCGACAATATTAGGAATGTCTGTTTTTGTTGTTAGCTACATTATAGTTACAAGAAATATTGCTGAAATACCTCCTTCTTCAACCATTGCAATTTCAGCATTATTTTTCTTGTTAGGTCTAGCAGGATTGAGTTTTGGAATATTATCAGCTAGTTGGGATAAAGAGCCTGGATCCTTTTTTGGTATTGAAAATATCCCAATGAACATACAACGTGCAAAAGCTGCCTTTAAACCTGCTACTCAAAATTTTGAGGATAAAAGTTAATCTAGGAAACTAAAGATTTCAAATTAACTTGGAATGATTTATCTTCTAATAATTTGCGAGCTCCTTGAATATCTCCAATACAGAATTGTTCACCAAATTTAACGTAGGTAACATTATTTTTATTTCTTACTGCAGCTAAAACTGGAATCTTGATTCCACATTTACCTTTATCGGGTTTAAATTTAATTAAGCAGTCTCTCAGAGTATTTTGTACTCTTACATCTGATGCTTGAGAACTTTCAAGATTAATAATAAGCAATTTAAGGTTATCGATTTCTCTACAATCATCAATAATTAATTGAGTCTTATCACTCTTTTTATCAATTGTACCCCACACCAATAATCTAGTATCAGTTAAAAGAAATTCTGATAATCTGACATAGGTTTTTGGAAAAACTATTGCTTCACAAGATCCAGAAAGATCTTCTAATTGAACTATGGCCATCCTGTCCCCTTTTCTTGTTGTTATTTGCTTCAAATCAGGGATCATTGAAACTAAAGAGACTTTAGTTTTATCTTTTGTTTCTTCTAACTGAGAAATGCTTATAGGTGATACAAGTTTTGCTGGCTTAGTTAAATGCTTTAGAGGATGATCAGATAAATAAAAGCCTAATAACTGCTTTTCTAGCTTTAACTTCTCAATAAGTGAATAGTCATCTACCTTAGCTAATTGTGAATCGGAAAAAGCAACATTGGAAAATTCTTCTTTTGAGTCAAATAGATTTCCCTGACCTGATAATCTATCACGATTTCTTGAAGAGGCCCACTCAATAACATGATCAAGATCTGACAATAACTGAGCTCTATTATTATCATTTGAAAACTCGTCTAGTGCTCCACAATGAATTAGAGATTCAAGACTTCTTTTGTTAAGAACGTTAGAAGGCAAACGGTCACACAAATCTGATAATGACTTAAAATTTCCAAAACTATTTCGGTTTTCAATTATATTTCTTATCGCAGAATCTCCTAAATTTTTAATTGCAGATAAACCGAATAAAATCTGATTATTCTTAATAGTAAAATCCACCCCCGAAAAATTAATGCTCGGTGAAATAACCTCTATTCCCATGGAATAACAATTAGAAATATATCTTTGCATCTTATCGCTAGATCCCGAATTTACGCTTAAGAGGGCTGCCATATATGCAACAGGAAAATGAGCTTTTAAAAATGCAGTTTGATAAGTAACAGCACCATAAGCAGTTGAGTGGCTTTTGTTAAAACAATATTCTGCGAATAAAACCATTTGATCAAAAAGATCATTTGCTAATTTTTCATTTACTCCTTTTTTCATGGAACCGTCAACAAAAATATTCCTATGTTTTACCATTTCAGAAACTTTCTTTTTCCCCATCGCTCTTCGAAGTAAATCAGCATCACCCAGAGAATAACCAGCTAAGTCTTGAGCAATTTTCATGATTTGTTCTTGGTAAACCATAATTCCATAGGTTTCAGTGAGAATAGACTTAATAAAAGGATGAGGGAAATCAACCTTTTCGTTCCCATTTTTTCGATTTATGAATTTAGGTATAAGCCCTGCATCAAGAGGACCAGGTCTATAAAGAGCAAGTATGGACGAAATATCCTCAAGAGAATTAGGTTTGAAATCCTTAACCACTTGTTTCATACCGGAAGATTCGAGTTGAAAAATACCTTCAAGATCTCCTCTCCCAATAAGCTCAAATGTTTTTCCATCATTTTGAGGCAACTCATCAATATTTATTTTCTTACCAATAGATTGATTAATAAGAGAAACTGTTTTTTCAATCATCGTAAGATTCTTAAGACCCAAAAAATCCATTTTCAATAATCCAAGTGATTCGATATCATCCATTGAATATTGGGTTATTATTTGTCCTTCATTATTTCTTTGAAGAGGTACAAGTTCGTCAAGAGGATCTGATGCGATAACAACCCCAGCCGCATGAACTCCATATGTTTTATTAGTTCCTTCTATTCTCAAAGCTAAATCAACCCATTTTTTCACCCTATTATCATTAATGTATTTGTCTCTAAATTCTTGGCTAGGAGAATTCTTATCGATCATTTCATTTAGTTTATAAGGTTTCCCTCTTACA
Source organism: uncultured Prochlorococcus sp. (assembly GCA_902600395.1). Classification (GTDB taxonomy): domain Bacteria; phylum Cyanobacteriota; class Cyanobacteriia; order PCC-6307; family Cyanobiaceae; genus Prochlorococcus_A. The sequence goes on from CACKJL010000027.1 coordinate 9,802, forward strand.
ACCGGTATTAACTTAGCCAATTTATCCGCCTCTCCATATGGTATGTCTAGAACCCTTGCAACATCTTTTAAAACCGCCTTTGAGGTCATTTTATTGAAAGTAATAATTTGCGCTACTTTATCCTCTCCATAACGATTAGTAACATAATCAATAACCTCATTTCTCCTATCAATACAAAAGTCGGTGTCAATATCTGGCATAGACTTTCTTGCTGGATTTAAAAATCTCTCAAACAACAATCCATGTTCAACAGGATCTATATTTGTAATTTGAAGGGCATAAGCTACTAGTGAGCCTGCTGCAGAACCTCTACCTGGCCCTACAGGGATAGAGTTATCTCTTGCAAATTTGATGTAGTCCCAAACAACCAAAAAATAATCTGGGAAACCCATATCTTTAATAATTTTCAATTCGGAAGATAGTCTTTTTTTATACTTCTCATCAACTTCTGCAAGATCATTTTTTTTAAGTCTTTTTAAAAGGCCTTTATTAGATAATTGTGCAAGGAAAGAAAATGAATCTGTATCTTCGTGGAGAGGGAATTTCGGCATTCTATAATTACCAAATAAATCAAATACTTCAACTTTTCTAGAAATTTCTACTGTATTATTCACTGCCTCAATAATTGATTGATCATCAATATGATCTTTAAAAAGTTCAAGCATTTCATTTTCACTTTTAATATATTCTGTACCGGTATATCTCAATCTTTTTTCATCACTTATTAGTTTTCCTGTTAATACACAAAGCAAAGCGTCATGTGCTTCAACATCCATACTTGATAAGTAGTGGGCGTCATTGGTAGCGATGACTTTTATTTGGTGCTTCTTTCCAATTTTTATTAACTCAACATTAACAATTCTATCCTCAATAGAGCCGTGATCTTGTATTTCTAAATAAAAGTCATCTGCAAATAATTTTTTATACCAACGCGCTATATCCTCTGCTACGTCTAATCTACCTTTTAAGATAGCTTGAGGTATCTCTCCACCAAGACAAGCTGTAGAAACAATCAGACCATCACTATATTTACTTAAAAGAGATTTATCAATACATGGTCTAGAAAAAATACCTCGACCTCTCATCCCATTTAGGTGACTAATTGTTGTCAACTTCACTAGATTCTTATAACCAGTATAATTTTTTGCTAACACCACCAAATGATATCTTTTTTCTTTTTTTGGTTGAGGATCGTCAATAGAACCATTAATCACGTACATTTCATTACCAATAATTGGTTTTATACCTTTCGCTTTACACTTCTTGACCAAATCAAGAACACCATACATAACTCCATGATCAGTAAGAGCTATCGATTCCATTCCAAGATCACAAGCTCTATCTACAATTTTTGAAATTTGACTAGCACCATCAAGTAAGCTGTAGTCACTATGATTATGAAGCGGAACGAAACCCATGTTCAAATAATTTATATATACAAGATAGAGAAAATTTCTAAAAGATCTATATTTTGTGATTACAAATTAATTATTAATACAAATTTAAAATAATGGTCTGTTCTTAATTACCTGAGCATCAATTTCAAAGATATTTGCGGAATTTAAGATTTTATCTTCTTCTAATACGTTACCTATTAATTGCATTCCAATAGGTAATCCTTTTGTATCAAATCCACAAGGAATACTGATTGCTGGGAGGCCTGCTAAATTAGCAGGAACAGTTAATAGATCAGACAAATACATTGAAAGTGGATCATTGACAAAATCACCCTTCAAAAATGCGGTAGTTGGACAAGTTGGGGTTAATAAAACATCTACTTTGTTAAAAGCATTATCAAAATCTTTCCTTATAAGTGTCCTAACTTTTTGTGCCTTCTTGTAATAGGCATCACTATATCCAGCTGACAAAGCATAAGTACCTATCAGAATTCTTCTTTGTACCTCATCTCCAAAACCTTCAGCTCTACTTTTAGAAGTCATTTCTAAAAGATTTGTACCTTCAGTCGATCTGTAGCCATATTTAACCCCATCATATCTAGCTAAATTTGCGGAGGCTTCAGATGGTGCAATGACATAATATGTCGCAATTCCATCGTTAAATCTAGGACATTCAACTTCGATAATTTCAGCCCCTAAAGCTTGGAATCTATCAACTCCAGAAAGAACAGATTCTTTGACTTCTGGATTAAGCCCTTGGTGTTCAAAACATTCTTTAATTATTCCAATTTTTAAACCCTTTATAGATTTATTTAAGTCAGTCAAATAATTTGGTACTGGCTTATCAAGACATGTTGAGTCAAAGGGGTCTTTACCAGATATTGAATAAAGAATTTCAGCCGCATCTGAGACAGTATTTGTAATTGGACCAATTTGATCAAGAGAGCTAGCAAATGCTACAAGTCCATATCTACTAACTCTGCCATAAGTAGGTTTAAGACCTACGACGCCACAAAAAGAAGCAGGTTGCCTTATTGATCCTCCTGTATCAGAACCTATAGCCGCTGCACAAAATCCAGCGGCAACTGAAGCAGCACTACCACCTGAACTACCTCCTGGTACTCTATTAATATCCCAAGGATTTGAAGTGACACCAAATACCGAAGTTTCCGTTGAACTACCCATTGCAAATTCGTCTAAATTTGTTTTTCCTAAACAAATTCCCCCTGAAGACCATAATTTACTCGAAGCTGTGGACTCATATGGTGCAACAAAGTTTGTGAGCATTTTACTTGCACAAGTTGTTGCAATTCCTTTGGTACAAATATTATCTTTTATTGCTATTGGCATCCCCGCTAGAGGAGGAAGTTTTTCTTTATTTTGAATTAATTTATCAATGTTCTCTGCTTGAGCTATAGCATTATTTTTTGTAGTACAAATAAATGAGTTTATTTCAGAGTCTTTATGATCGATTTTGGCAAAAAAATCATTCACTAATTCCTTAACAGATAAATTATTGCTTTTAATTTCCTTTCTTAAAGAATTAAAATTCATTTTTTGATTAATTTCTTAAATTAAAAGTTATCAAACAGTTAGTGGTTCTTCTTTTTTGCAGCGAACTAAAGTATGTTTAATATTTTTAGAGCCTTCATCAGAAAGATCTTTAATAAAAGAAGATATACTATCTTTTAAACTACGTTTAGTAATAAATGGGCCGAACCAGT
>CACKJL010000028.1 GCA_902600395.1 uncultured Prochlorococcus sp.
AAATTAAGTGATTTCTTCCGATAAACAATATGAGTCTGATACCAATTTATATAATCCATCTGAAATAGAAAAAAAATGGCAGTCAATATGGACAGAAAACAATTTATACAAAACCGATGAATTAACTGAGAATAGCGATAAATTTTATGCCCTATCAATGTTTCCCTACCCTTCAGGTAATCTTCATATGGGACATGTTAGGAATTATGTTATTACAGACTTAATAGCTCGATTCCAAAGGTTTAAGGGCAAATCTGTTTTACATCCAATGGGTTGGGACGCTTTTGGTTTGCCTGCTGAGAATGCAGCGATTGAAAGAGGAATTAGTCCAAGTGTCTGGACTAAAAAAAATATTTCTCATATGAAGTCACAATTAAAGCTTTTGGGACTATCAGTTGATTGGGATAGGGAATTTGCAACATGTGATGAAAATTATTATATTTGGACTCAATATCTATTTTTAGAGTTATACAAGGCAGGTCTTGTATATCAAAAGGAATCGGAAGTTAATTGGGATCCTATAGATAATACAGTACTAGCGAATGAACAAGTTGACTCAGAGGGTAAATCTTGGAGATCTGGGGCAGTAGTAGAAAAAAAATTATTAAAGCAATGGTTTTTAAGAATTACTAATTATGCAGATGAGTTATTGAAGGATTTAGAAAAATTAGATAACTGGCCAGAAAGAGTAAAAATAATGCAAGATAATTGGATTGGAAAGTCAATTGGTACAAATATTAATTTCAATATAATTAGCAATCCAGAAGAGAAAATTACTGTATTTACAACAAGGCCAGATACTTTATTTGGAGTTACTTATTTAGCAATTTCTGTTAATCATTCATTATTAAAAAATATTTCTGATCAAGAAACAATACAAGATATAGAAAATCTTAAACAATATTTGAAAAATAATAAAAATAATGAACTTGAAAAAATTGGTATAAAAACTAGCTTAACAGCAATAAATCCAGTTAATTCTGAACCTATTCCTATTTGGGTGGCAAGTTATGTTCTCGATGAATACGGTACAGGGGCTGTTATGGGCGTGCCTGCTCATGATCTAAGAGATTTTGAATTTGCTAAGAAAAATAATATTGATATTAAACAGGTAATAATAAAGGATATAAGTGAACAAAATAAAGAGCTTGAAGAAGCTTATGTAGAAAAAGGATATCTTATTAATTCAAATCAATACAATGGCATAGAAAATACTATTGCTAAAATAAAAATTTCAGAGGAGGGAGTAAATAATGGATGGGCTGAAAATAAGATTCAATATCGTCTAAGAGATTGGTTAATCTCTAGACAAAGATATTGGGGATGTCCGATACCCATAGTTAATTGTAAAAAATGTGGATCTGTTCCATTAAAGCAATCGGAATTACCTGTTTGCTTACCAAAAAATATAGAAATCTCGGCTAACAAAATTAATGCCTTAGGTGATAATAATAATTGGATAAATACTGCATGCCCAAAATGTGGCATAGCGGCAAGAAAAGAAACTGATACTATGGACACTTTCATGTGTTCATCATGGTATTTTTTAAGATATCCATCTTCAAAATGTTCTAATAAGCCATTTGAAAAGATTGAAATTAATAAGTGGTTACCTGTAGATCAATATGTTGGAGGGGTTGAGCATGCAATATTGCATTTGTTATATGCAAGATTTTTCACTAAAGCCTTGAGGGATAATAATCTATTTGAAATTGATGAACCATTTAATAAACTATTAACGCAAGGGATGGTTCAGGCTGCAGCCTATAAAAACAATAAAACGGGTAAATATGTTTCTCCTTCCGATATTACTGACCTATCAAATCCAACAGATCCAATTGACAATACCAAACTCGAAGTTCTTTTCGAGAAAATGTCTAAGTCAAAATATAATGGAATAGACCCTGAATCAGTAATTAAAAAATATGGAGCAGATACAGCAAGAATGTTTATATTATTTAAAGCACCGCCAGAAAAAGATTTGGAATGGGGAGATACAGATGTTGAAGGACAATTTAGATTTTTAAGCAGGATTTGGAAGCTATATATAAATTGTGCAAATGATATAAATAGTAAATCTAATTCCTATCCAGATAAAGAAAAAAGTTTAATAAAGTCAATGAATATCGCTATAAAAGAAATTTCAAATGACATATTAAATAACCAATTTAATACTGCGATTTCAGAACTAATGAAGTTTTATAATTCATTATCAAATTCCATAAATAACGTAAACAAGAATTTAAAAATTGAGGCTTTAAAAACATTTTGTATTTTGTTGGCTCCTTTTGCTCCTCATATTGCAGAAGAAATATGGCATCTTATAGGATTTAAAAAATCTGTGCATTTAGAACACTGGCCTTCCTTTAATGCCGAGGCACTTAAGGAAGATTCGTATGAACTAGTAATACAAGTGAATGGAAAAGTTAGAGACAAAGTAAATATTAATAATGATATGAGCGAAGATCAAATTAAAGAATTGACTCTTAAAAGACCTAACATATTAAAATGGACTGGAGATAAGGAAATAAGAAAAATAATTATTGTTAAAGGAAAAATTATCAATATTGTTGTTTAAGAATTTATTTTTTGGATAACTAATGAATTTGGATTTGACCAATCTCCCTTAACTAAATAATTATCATTACTAAAACACATTTCACGGAGTATGAAAAATATAGATTCACTTGCTGAATTATCAAATAATGATGTTATGTCATTTATAGAATATTCTCCACCTTCATCTAATAAATTACTTACTTTTTGTTGATACTCAATAATATTTGCGGCTGCTTTCTTTCCAGCTTCAACTCCAGGTTGGTCATATGCATTTATATTTACCAATTCAGCGTAGAAGGATACAGCCCTTTCAAATAAGGCGATTAAGGCACCTAGTGAAAAACAATTTAACTTTTCTAATGTAATAGTGATACTTTGTCTGTTTTCACTAGAGAGTGCTGATCTGGTTCCTTGCAAAAAACCAGAAAGATATTCTTTAGGATTCTCTTTTTCATTAAAAATATTGGTGGATGGAGAATCTAATAATTCAATAAAAATACAAAAGAAATTATCAATACCATCTCTCAGTTGCTGAACATAAGCATGTTGATCTGTAGATCCTTTATTACCAAAAACGGAAATACCTTGATTAACTACTTCACCATTCCTATTAAATTTCTTTCCTAATGATTCCATTACTAACTGCTGGAGATATTTACTAAATACCTGTAACCTATCTCTATAAGGTAATACGACCATATCTCTCTTTCCAATACCATCGCCAGTTAAATACCATGCGGATGATAATAGTGCTGCTGGATTATTTTTAAAATCACTTATACGTGTGGCTTCATCCATTAATGATGCACCTCTAATAAATTCAGATATATTTTCATTAATAAGAACTAATGGAAGTAATCCCACAGAGCTGGTAATACTAGTTCTTCCTCCAACCCAATCTTGCAAATTAAATATTTTTAACCAATTTTCAGAAGTGGCTTTATTAAATAATTTACTATCTTTCATAGTTATTGCTATAGCATTAGAATTCCATTCAAGAGAATTGTTTTCACAGTGACTTTTAATAATTTCCATAGCAATTCTTGGTTCGGGAGTACCACCTGATTTGCTTACTACTACAAATAATGTTGTTGATAATTTTTCAGATAACTCTTCTAATTTTTCGCTAATTAAAAAAGGATCAACATTATCGATATAAGAAAATTTTAAGCCTCTAGAACACTTCTGCAGTGACTCTGTAATAAGTAATGGTCCTAACCCACTTCCACCAATTCCTATCCATAGAACATCAGTATACTGCTGATTATTCTTATTCTTAATATCTCCATTTAAAATTTGTTTTCCAAATTCAGAGATCGCATTAAAATCTGCTCTAATTTCCTCTCCTATTTTTGAAGAGGGTGAAATTGATGGATTTCTAAGCCAATAATGTCCGACTTGTCTATTTTCATCAATATTTGAGATTGCACCATTTTCTAATTCTTTTATTGATGAAAAAACATCTATAAATTTGTTTTCTAAATCTTTTATCTCTTTACTTGTGAAATTAATTTTGCTTATGTCTAACCAAATATTTAATTTTTTATCAAACCAAAGATAATTACAAAATTTATCCCAAGAGTTTAAATCTCCATTCATTTTATATATTTGTTTCTTTTATTTATTTAACTAATTATATCTATACTAACTGTACATAGATTTGAATCATTTAATTTTGTTTAAATTTTTATCTTCAAATAAATATGTTTTTGAATATAAATATTTAGACTGAAGGGTTTTTTTTATTTCATATGAATTTATTATTGGATAAAAAAACTTTGGATAAATCATTTAATTACATAATTTCTCCTGAGATAACAGAATTTAGAAAATTTTCACCAAAATTAAAGATAGGTGTGCTGGCTTCTGGGAAAGGAACAAACTTTCAGGAGTTAATTAATCTTTCAAAGAAAGGAGAATTAGATATTGATATAAAAGTTCTTATAACTAACAAAGATGATGCTGGTTGCATAAAAAGGGCTGAAAGTGTAAAAATACCTCACAAAATAATAAGAGTTAAAGATTTTTCTCAAAAAGAGCTATTTGAATTAGAAATTATAAATACTTTAAATAATTACGATGTTGAACTTATTGTAATGGCTGGCTGGATGAAAATTGTCACTCCCTTCTTTATAAATAAGTTTAAGAATAAAATTATTAATATTCACCCATCATTACTTCCTGCATATAAGGGTGGTACTGCGATAAACGACTCCATATTAAATGGTTCAAAAATAACTGGTTGTTCAGTACATTTTGTTGAAGAGGAAGTAGATAGTGGATCATTGATAATGCAAGCTGCATTGTCAATTAGAGATGATGATGATATCGAATCACTTTCCAAACGAATACACATACTTGAGCATAAAATTTTACCTCACTCAATCTCGCATGCTGGTTTTTTGATAAGAAGTAATTTTATGGAAAATTATTAGTTAACTCAAGACCTTCATCCATTGAAAAACCACACATTATATTTAAATTTTGAATTGCTTGCCCAGTCTGTCCTTTTAACAAATTATCAATTACAGATAAAATTATTATCCTTCCATTACGAATATCAACTTTAACAGAAAGAAAAATTTGGTTTGTATTTTTAACCCATTTTGTAGATGGGAATGTATCTACAGGTAAGACTTTAATATTTTTGAAATTTCTATAATAATTATCCAAAAGAATTCTGCAATCATCAGAAGTTAATCCAGGATCTCTTAATCTCCCATATATAGTCGAATGCATACCTCTTGAAATTGGGACCAAATGAGGTGTAAAAAGCAGTTCAATTTTATTTCCAGAAATTAATGATGCTACTTGCTCAATCTCTGAGGTATGTCTATGGTTAATCAATCCATATGCTGATAGACCCTCTCCACATTCTGATAATAGTAGTTTTTGGTTCGGTTCTCGACCACCTCCAGACGTTCCGCTTTTAGAATCAATCACTATACCTTCATTTTCAATAATTCCTTGCGAAAGATAAGGAACTAATGGAATAAGAGCAGATGTTGGATAACATCCTGGACATGCAATTAATCTTCCATTTGAAATAGCTTCTTTATTTATTTCAGGAAGACCGTAGACTGCCTCTTTACATAAATCATCATCATTCCTCTTATAAGTAGCAGCTTCTTTTGAATAAACCTTTTTCCATTCGTCTAAGGACTTATATCTGTAATCTGCAGATAAATCAATAACTTTAACTCCTCTATTTAATAATTTCCTTGTCAATGTTGAAGATAGGCCATTTGGTAAGCAAAGCAAAGCAATATCAGATTTTTTTGAAATATTATCTACTGAAATTTCTTCTATATAAGGATCATTATCTAGACAAATAAAAGGGAAATTATCATTCCACTTAGATCCAGATGTTTTATTACCTCCTAAAAATGAAATTTTATATTTTTTATTTTTCTTTAAAAGATTTACCGCTTGAATACCGCCGTAACCAGTAGCACCTACTATTGCAACATTCATTTCTTTGAATTGGCAGACTTTAAGATAGGATTATAAAGTGTTGAATTAAAGGTAACTAAAACACTATTTTTCTATATTGATAGGAATAATGAAAGAAACAAGTCCCAATTCAAATAATGGAACAATTTTGGATATAAATGAAACTTTTAAAATTGAATTTGATCCTATCAGCGATGCATTGGCAGCTATAAGAAATGGTGAATGCATAATTGTTGTTGATGATGAAAGAAGAGAAAATGAAGGAGATTTAATATGTGCTGCACAGTTTGCTACGCCACAGCAAATTAATTTTATGGCTACTGAGGGTCGTGGACTTATATGTCTAGCTATGCAAGGTGAAAAACTTGACTCTTTAGATTTACCATTAATGGTAGATAGAAATACAGATGAAAATCAAACAGCCTTTACTATATCAATTGATGCTGGACCTGAAAATAATGTTACTACTGGTATTTCCGCTGAAGACAGGGCAAAAACAATACAAGTTGCTATAAACCCAAATACAAAACCTGATGATTTAAGAAGACCAGGACACATTTTTCCATTAAGAGCTAAGAAAGGTGGAGTATTAAAAAGAGCGGGTCATACCGAAGCTGCAGTAGATATTGCTGCAATGTCAGGTCTTTACCCCGCTGGAGTGATTTGCGAAATACAAAATCCTGACGGTTCCATGTCAAGACTTCCGCAACTTAAAGAGTATGCAAAACAGTGGGGAATGAAATTAATATCCATAGCTGATTTAATAAGTTATCGGTTTCAAACTGAGAGATTTGTATTTAGAAAATCCGATGCTGTACTTCCAAGTATTTTTGGAAATTTCAAAGCTTATGGATATGTTAATGAACTTGATGGATCAGAGCATGTCGCATTAGTTAAACAAAAATCATCAAAATTAAACGAGCCTGTCCTAGTAAGAATGCATTCAGAGTGCTTAACTGGCGATGCTTTTGGATCATTACGTTGTGATTGTAGGCCACAGTTAGAGGCTGCCTTATCGAGGATTGAAAAGGAGGAAGAGGGAGTTGTTGTTTACTTAAGACAAGAAGGTAGAGGTATTGGTCTAATAAATAAATTAAAAGCTTATAGTTTACAGGATGGTGGATTGGACACTGTAGAAGCTAATGAAAAATTAGGTTTTCCAGCAGATCTCAGAAATTATGGAGTTGGAGCACAGATATTAACCGATCTAGGTATAAAAAAACTAAAATTACTAACAAACAATCCTAGAAAGATTGCTGGATTAGGTGGGTATGGAATAGAGGTTATTGAGAGAGTTCCATTAGTAATTTGTCCAAACGATAATAATGCAGAATATTTGAGTGTAAAAAAAACAAAGCTAGGCCACATGATTGATGAAGATAATCCTACTTCCAGGAATATCGATCCATTTATATCAATTTTTCTTGACGGAAAATATAAATCTATTGATCTAGTTCCAATAAAAAATAACGTTATTAAATTCTGTAGTGATAAGAACATAAATATTAAATTAGAGAGTACTCCAAGATTGTTAGCTTTTTGGAATCGACCAAAATTAGTTTGGCGAATTTTGCATGATCAGAATAGAACCAATTCAAACATTACTGATGAAGAAATAAAGAATATAGAATTATTTATACAGTTTTTATCTAATTATGAAAATAGTACAAAGATTGGAATTATTGTTTCTAGAAATATTGAACAAGCACTACACCCAAAAAGTAGCATCAAATTAATCAATACTAAATTTACTATCAACAATGAAATCTTATATTCATCTACAAGAAAATTTAATCTAGATAAAGAGACTTTTAGTATTGTTTTTGAAGGCTAAATTATTACTTGATGGTTGCCTTAATAATTTTTGAACCATTAGTAAGCTTTAGCACTACGTCCATATCATCTGTCTTACCAAAAACAGTATGAACACCATCTAGATGGGGCTGTGGTTCATAAACTATGAAAAACTGACTACCACCTGTATCCTTTCCTGCATGAGCCATAGACAGTGAGCCTTTTAGATGTTTATTGGAATTAATTTCACATTTAATGTTATATCCAGGGCCTCCAGTTCCTGGCATACCAGAAGCTCCATCACGAGTATTTGGACATCCGCCCTGAGCCATAAATCCTGGAATAACTCTATGAAATGCTAGACCATCATAAAAACCATCACTAATTAGGCTCGTGAAGTTTTTAACTGTATTAGGTGCGTCGTCAGAGAAAAATTGAATATTAATGTCCCCAACTTCTGTTTCAAATAATGCAGATGTCATGTTTTATTTGTTTAGTAATTAATAGATATTTTAGTAGCTAAAGCAACTTTTCAAGGTTTTCCTTAATAGTGTTTATATCAATGCTAGCTTTATTACTATTTTTGTCTTCCTCCCAATTTTCAACTTCTAGGTTTTTCTGTGGTGGTGAAATTAGTAACCTATCTTCAGCGGTTTTAGGTACAAAATTTTTTTCTACTAATTTGCTTTCATAATCTAATTTAATACAGAAATCTCTTATTTCATCTATATTAATCATCTCAACCGTTGGCAAAGGAAAATCTTGAGCTTCTAGAAGACCACAATATCTTGTTGCATCATCCTTATCTTCAAACATAAGAACAATTGTTCTTCCTTTAAGTTCGATTGAATGAATTCCCTCCTTATCTGTTCCTGAATTATATAAAAGAACAAATACGTTCATGAGTATCGATTTTTCTATTTATATAATATTTGATTGAGAATCAGAAAGTGATAATTCTTGTAATCTTGTATATAAAGCAATTTCTTCATCATTAATATCAGCGGGTATCACTACCAGGATTTCAACAAATTGATCACCTACATTATCTTCGAAAGTTAAACCCCTCCCTTTCAAACGTAACATTCTTCCAGTAGATGATTTTGGTGGTACTTGAAGTGTGACATTTCCATCAAGGGTAGGAACCTCAACTGCACAACCAAGAAGAGCATCATGAGGAAATAACTCTAATTTATATAGAACTCTTAAACCATCAATTCTTAGACCACTTTCCGTTTGAACTTTTAACTGTAGATAATGATCTTTACCTCCTCTTGCAATATTTTCAAGTCTTAATCGCCATCCATCTCCAGCAAAAGGTGGTGTATCAACTTCTACTACAGTTTCATCTTCAAGCTCAATTAAAATTGAAGCTCCATTTAATGCCTCATCAGGAGTTAATTCAATAATTGTCTCGATATCTTGGTGGAGTTTAACAGGAGGTGGCTCTACTGGAGAGGTTGTAGGATAATCATGACTATTAAATTCGTCATTATTTTTATTTATGGATTCATCATCAAATGATTCATCATCATATTCATCGTAATTCTTTGGTGAATATTCATATCCAAATAATGAATCAAGATAATCTTGAAAGTCAGGAAAACCTTTCTCGAAGTTATTATTTTTTTTATCATCCTGGTTTTTTTCATACGAAATATTTTTTCTTGCATTAGGATCACGAAGATATTCGTATGCTTCGTTAATTAATTTAAATCTTTCTTCTGCATTAAGATCATTTTTATTTAAATCTGGATGCCATTTTCTTGCTTCTCTTCGAAAGGCCTTTTTAAGTTCTTTATCATCGAAATCAGGGGATAAACCCAAAATCGACAAATAGTCTTTTTTAGAGGAAGTAGTCATTGTCCCATGGATCATCGTCCCTAGAATTACCATACCTCGAATTTCTATAATTTCTATTCATTTGATTATCCCAAGGATCATCATCCCAATCATCTGAAAAGAGTTCATCCTTTAATGATCCAAATGTATTTTTAATGCTTTGTAAGGGATTACTATCAGTTTTCTTTTCTGCCGCAAATTTTCTGTTTAAGCCGAATAATGCTTCTTGAAGAGAACTTACTGAAATTTCTAATTCTTGAGGATCATCGTCATCAATATATTCTTCAACATCTTGAATGGCTAATTCAACAGCTCTTTGTTGCCTCTCAGCACCATAAGGTCCAAATTCTAATGAAGCATCCCTAAGCCTTCTCTCAGCTTGCGCAATAAGAGTTAAAGCACTGTTTTTTCTATCAATTACAGATCTTCTCTTTCTATCTTCATTAGCTTTTTCTTTAGCTTCTTCAATTATCGAATTTATTTCTTGTTCATTTAAATTAGAACCTCCAGAGATTGTAACTGTTTGCTTTCTTCCAGTTGTCCTATCAGTAGCACTTACTTCTAAAAGACCGTTAGCATCAATATCAAATGCTACCTGGACTTGTGGTATTCCTCTTGGAGCTGGAGGTATTCCTGATAGTCTAAATTTACCAAGTGATTTATTTTCAGAGGCTAAAGGCCTTTCTCCTTGACGTACTTGAACAACTACTGATGATTGATTAGCTTCAGATGTACTAAAAACGTCCGATTGTCTTACTGGTATTGGTGTATTACGAGGAATAAGTACCTTCATAAGACCACCAATAGTTTCTAAACCTAAAGATAAGGGAGTAACGTCATTTAGGAGTAAATCTTGTAAATCACCGTTGATTATTCCGGATTGTATTGCTGCACCAATTGCAACAACTTCATCTGGATTAACCGATTGACAGGGATCATTAGGAACAAGAGTCTTTACTAATTGTTGAACCATTGGAATTCTGGTGCTGCCACCCACAAGAACTACCTCATCTATTTCTTCTGCGTTCCATCCGGAGTCTTCTAATGCTATTTGCACCGGCTCCAATAATCTATCTAAAAGATCTTGAGATAATGATTCAAATATTTTTCTATCTAAGGTCTCCTCAATATGTAATGGACCCTCTTTACTTGTGGTGATAAAAGGTAAGGATATTTTTGTTTTTTGCAATCCAGATAATTCACATTTAGCTTTTTCGGCAGCTTCAGTTAATCTCTGTAAAGCTTGTCTATCCCTTCTCAGATCAATTTCATATTTAGCAAGAAATTTTTCTGCAAGCCAATCTACTATTTTTGAATCAAAATTGTTTCCTCCCAACTGTGTATCACCACAAGTGGCTTTAACATCAAATACACCATTAGAAATTTTCAATAATGATACGTCAAATGTTCCTCCTCCTAAATCAAAAACCAAAACATTATTAGAAGAACTTTTTTCAAACCCATAAGCTAGAGCAGCAGCAGTAGGTTCATTTAGTATTCTATCTACTTTAATACCAGCTAATATTGCAGAATCTTTTGTAGCTTGCCGTTGAGATTCGTTAAAGTAAGCAGGTACAGTAATAACTGCAGAATCAACAGTATCTCCAAGATAGGTTTCAGCATCATTAATTAATTTTCTAATCAATGAGCTCACTAATTCTTCTGGTGCATACTCTCTTTCTGTATTTGGACTAAGAACTCTTACGCTTCCAGTATTGTTAGCCTTTACATTGTAAGGAACAGAAATACTATTTTCATCTAATTCATCCCAGTCACTGCCAATAAATCTCTTTAGGTTATAAAAGGTATTCTTAGGATTTAGAACAAGTTGTCTTCTTGCTTGATCTCCTATTACTATTTCTTTGTCTTTTGTAAATCCAACTATTGAAGGTGTAGTTCTAGAACCTTCAGAATTAGCAATAACAATTGGACGACCAGCTTCTATAACTCCGACAACAGAGTTAGTAGTACCCAAATCAATTCCAACTATTTGCCCCATGATTTTAGATCGCTAAATTAAAGCAAAATTTACTAATAATTTAATTAATTTTTGTCTTAGATATTTACATATAATAGTAAAAATCAAATATTTTCAACTTAATTTAAATAAATAAGATTATTTATAACTTGTCAAAAAGATTACTATCTATTTTAAAAAATTCTATAGAGACAAAGTTGTTGATGTAGTTAACCCAAATAAACTAATATAAAACGGAGAGAGAGGGATTCGAACCCTCGATAAAGTTGCCCCTATACAGCATTTCCAGTGCTGCGCCTTCAACCACTCGGCCACCTCTCCCAGGATTATCATTTTAACCCCTTATCATCCCATTTTTGAGGAAAGTTATTTGAAAAAGACTTTCACAGTCACCATTAAAAATAAAGAAACCGGAAAGGTCTACCAAGAGCAGGTTAATAGTGACGAGTATATACTTAAGGAATTTGAAAAGAAAGGTTTTAAACTTGCGTATTCATGTAGAAATGGTTGCTGTACAAGTTGTGCTGTTAAGATAAAATCTGGTAATTTGCAACAACCTGAAGCCATGGGTGTATCTCAAGCTTTAAAAGACAAGGGTTATGCACTTCTTTGTGTTGCGAAAGCAACATCAGATCTTGAGGTTGAAACTACATATGAAGACGAAGTATACGATTTACAATTTGGCCAATATTTTGGAAGGGGAAATACAAGAGTTGCGCCACCTTGGGAATTTGAGGAAGAT
>CACKJL010000029.1 GCA_902600395.1 uncultured Prochlorococcus sp.
GCTTGAATTATCAAAAACTTTTGAAAATATTGAAGAAACAAAGTGGGAATCAAATGGTATGGAAACTTCTAGCAAAAATCAAAATTCTAATAAAATAAATCAATTTACTGAAACGCCAAAATTACCCCTACCTTATATTAAAAATTTAAGAAAGTGGATTAACAACGATAAAAAAGCTAGTTAGCTTTTACATCATACCCGGCATTCCCATGCCCCCCATTCCTCCCATTGGATCTCCACCTGGTCCTCCAGGGGCCGCTGCTTCAGGCTCTGGAATGTCGGCCATCGCAACTTCTGTTGTAAGGAGCATAGCTGCAATAGATACTGAATCTTGAAGAGCTAATCTTATTACTTTGGTTGGATCTAATATTCCTGAATCTTTTAAATCCTCATATTTTCCAGAATTAGCATTAAAGCCTTTATTAAGTCTTTTAATTTCAGCGACAACTACATCTCCATTAAAACCAGCATTTTTTGCTATTTGTTTTGTAGGTTCCAAAAGGGCTTCTTTGACTATATTTATCCCTGTTCTTAAATCATCTGAAGATGTTTCTCTTAAATTTAAAAGGTCATCTGATATTTCAATTAAAGTTTGTCCTCCACCAGAAACAACACCCTCTTCAATAGCAGCTTTCGTTGCATTAAGGGAATCTTCGATTCTCAACTTTTTATACTTCATCTCTGTTTCTGTAGCTGCTCCTACTTTGATAAGAGCTACTCCTCCGGCTAGTTTGGCTATCCTTTCATTGATTTTATCCTGATCATACTCAGATTCAGTTATATTAACTTCCCTCTTTAATTTCTCTACTCGCGCTTTAACTAAATCTTTAGTGTCTTCGAAGGCAACAATTGTAGTTTTATCTTTTGTGATAGTTATTTTTTTTGCTTTTCCTAAATCATTAATCGATATTTTATCAAGCTTCATCGATTTATCTTCGCTAATTAACTTAGCCCCTGTAAGAATTGCAATATCTTCAAGGGCAGCTTTTCTTCTCTCACCAAATAACGGAGCTCTCACGGAAGCTACATTTAAAACCCCACTATTCTTATTCAAAACCAGAGTGGTTAAAGCCTCTCCTTCAATATCTTCAGCAAGAATTAGAAAAGGTGAGCCTGCCTTTTGAATTTCTTCAAGTATTGGAACTAGATCAACTAAAGTTGAGATTTTTTGATCAGTTATTAATATTTTAGGGTTTTCAAGTTCACAAACTTGTCTTTCTTGGTCTGTTACGAAATATGGAGAACTATAACCTCTATCAAAAGACATTCCTTCAGTTATATCTAATTCTGTTTCTAATGATTGAGATTCTTCAACAGTTATTACACCATCTGAAGTAACAATTTCCATTGCTTTCGAAATTATAGATCCAATTTCTTCATCGCCTCCAGCACTAACTGTTGCAACTTTTTGGATATCAGAACCACTTAATGAAATACTTTTGGAACTTAATTTTTCTAAGACAAAAGCCAGGCCTGCCTCCATACCTTTTTTTAACTCCATAGGGTTGGCACCAGAAGCAATATTTTTTAATCCCTCCTGAACCATCTTCTGAGTCAAAATGGTTGCTGTTGTTGTCCCATCACCAGCACTCTCTTTTGTCTTGGATGCAACTTGTTCTATTAATTTCGCACCTAAATTAGAAATAGGGTTTTCAATCTCGATCTCTTTAGCAACTGTAGATCCATCTCTTACTATGTCCGGCGAACCAAATTTCTTTTCTATTACAACGTTTTTTGCTTTTGGCCCAATAGTAACCTTTACTGCATTAGCTACAAAATTCACACCTTTTTCTAGCGCTTCTCTTGATTCATTAGAAAAACTTAACTGTTTAGCCATGTTTACTCAATCTTTAAACTTATTCTAATCTCCCATAGAATCATTTTTAAGGGATATTTAATTAAGTGGGGAAAGCCGAATTTCTTTTCATGAGACATACAAATTAACTCAAATAAGAGTATCTTTAGGTTATGGAAGCAACAAATAATCTTATTTTTACTCTTACCGCAATCCTCGCGATTGCTATGACATTAATATACTTTCCTTTAAGATTTTTCTTGACATTAACTGCTAGAAGTCGGAGACTTAAACTTTTACAGAAAATTAGAAGGTTAAGAGATGAATTGGGCCAGCCTTATGAAAGTACATAATTAAATACTCATACCTCCGTCTATACTTATTGTTTGCCCTGTAATGTAACTGCCAGCATTACTTGAAACTAAAAATGACACTAAGTTTGCAATTTGAGTACAACTTCCTAATTTCCCTAAAGGGATAACTTTAAGTATCTCTTCAGTATTAAGTTTTTCTGTCATTTCTGTTTCTATAAAGCCTGGAGCTATTGCATTTACGTTTATACCTCTTGAAGCAAATTCTTTAGCACAAGTTTTGGTGAATCCAATAACTCCAGCTTTAGCTGCAGAATAATTTGCTTGACCGGGATTACCAATTATTCCAACAACAGATGAAATATTTACGATACTACCACTTCTTTTTTTCATCATAAATTTTGAAGCATATTTTGTACAAAGAAAAACCCCTTTTAAGTTTGTATTTAATACATCATCCCATTGTTCCGATCTCATTCTCATCAATAGTCCATCTCTAGTAATACCAGCATTGTTAATAAGAATATCAATGGAGCCATTAATTTTTATGATTTCTTCAAAAGCTGAACTGACAGAATCCTCTCTTGATACATCAAATTTTAATTTATGAGCTTTACCTCCCGAATTTTTTATTGAATTTACAACTTCTTCAGCTTTTTCATCAGAAGAAGAGTAATTAATAAAAACTTCTGCTCCTAAGCGGCTTAGTTCTAAAGCAATTTCTTTACCAATTCCTCTGCTAGCTCCAGTGATTAAAGCAACTTTGCCTGATAATGAATCTGTATTGGACATTATGAAATTTTATAATTTTCAATCGTAGTACTATTTGTGTAAAGATATTGCTTTTATTTATAATTGTCTAGAAAATATTAAGTTCTTCTATTGTGCACTTTTTAATACCAGCTGCAGGGAGTGGTAGCAGAATGAAAGCTGGAAAAAATAAATTACTTATTGATTTAGAGGGAGAGTCTTTGATTTATTGGACACTTAAATCTGTATTTTCTGCAAGCTCAACAAACTGGGTTGGAATAATTGGGCAACCGAAAGATAAAAATTTATTATTAAATTCAGCAAAGGATTTTGCCCAAAAAGTTCATTGGATTAATGGTGGTGACACCAGACAACAGTCAGTTTTTAATGGTTTAAAAGCGTTACCAAAAGATGCTAAAAAAGTTTTAATACATGATGGTGCTAGATGCCTAATTAATCCTGAATTGATAGACCGTTGTGCCAAGCAATTAGATGAAAATGAAGCTGTAATTTTGGCTACTAAGGTAACTGACACAATAAAGATTGTTGATAATGAAGGTTTTATTAAAGAAACACCAGATAGAAATTATTTATGGGCAGCGCAAACTCCTCAGGGCTTTTTAGTAGATAGATTAAAAAAAGCTCATAAGATGGCAGTTGATAAAAAATGGAAAGTCACAGATGATGCCTCACTATTCGAAATGCTTAATTGGAAAGTGAAGATTATTGAAGGAACTTATTCAAATATAAAGATTACATCCCCTATAGATTTGAAAATAGCAAAACTTTTTGTGAAGAGCCTCTAGTTAAAAATGCGTATCGATACTAAGAATTCCATCATCACCATTTAATGTGGCTTCGTATCCTAAAGGAATGCAAGCATTTCCAGATATGTGGCCTATTGGTAGGTCAAAAAGAATAGGAAAATCAAACTCTTGGAGTCTTTCAATAATGCATTTTTTTAGTAAATCTTTCCATTCAAGTTCGCAGGAATCATAAGAAAAACTTCCGAATCCAATACCGGAAATTTCAGAAAGTGTTTTAGTCATCCTGAGGTAAGTCAACATGCGATCAATTTTATAAATATCTTCATTAATATCTTCAAAAATTATTATTTTCCCTTTGCAATCTGGAAAGTGAGTAGTACCAATTAAAAAAGTAGCAATAGTTAAGTTAGAAACGATAATTTCTCCTTTAGCTTTCCCACCTCTTAAAGGAATTCCTCTTATATCCTCAACATAGCCCTCAAAAAGTAAATTTCTTAATCTCTCAAGACTCCACTCTGGCTCTTTGAAAAGGCCAGTAACCATAGGTCCGTGAATAGAACCTATAAATCCTTGAGAATATTTAGATAGTAATAAAGAACATGTATCTGAGAATCCAAGCATTAAACCATGTTGCCAAAAAGGTTCTTTTTCTAATAGTCTTGCTGAACCCCAACCTCCTTTTGCAAAAATGATTAGCTTACTATTTTGTGCTTTTTCCAGTTCTTCAAATCTAGTAGAATCATCACCTGCAAAATAACCAAATTTTTTTGACAGGGAATTATTTTCATTAATTTCCAAGCCCCAGTTTTTTAAAATTTCTATCCCTTTTTGAAAATTTTCCTCTTCATCAATAAAGGATCCTGGAGCTAAAATATCTATTAGATCACCTTTTTTTAATCTGGAAACCATATTTAGAATTTATGAGGCAATAATAATTCCTAATAAAAGGACTCCTCCATAAATTGATTGATTTTTGAAGTGATTCCCAATATTTTTTATTGATTGCTTTTCCTCAGGAAATACTTTTATTATGTCTCGCTGCATTAAGATTGCAGTTGTAAGCCAAATTGGCCAAAAAATAAAATCCATTTGGTTAACAAATCCGCACAATGCGAGAAAAATAGAAGTTAAAAAATAACAAATTTGAATAGTTACTTTTGTATAGTTCTGGAGGTTAACAGCTGAACTATTTATTCCAATTTTAATATCATATTTTTTATCTGCTAAAGCATAAATCGTGTCAAAGCCAAAAGTCCAAAAAATAGTAGCTAGCCAGCAAAACAATAAAACAATACTATTCAAATTGCCTTCATTTGCTGCCCAGGGAATTAAGACAGCAAACCCCCAGCATATGGATAAGATTAATTGAGGATATTTAAACCATCTTTTAGCAGAAGGATAAATTAAAATAATAATCAAAGCTAAAAAAGCAAGTGAAATTGAAAGGATCCTGCCCTGTTGAGGTAGTGACAAAGTTAAAAAGAAACTAAATAAAATTAAAAAGAAAAGAATTGAATAAGCTGTTTTAAGACTAATTTTATTTGAGGCTAGAGGTCTATTTTTTGTCCTAATAACTTTTTGATCAATTTTTTTATCCCAAATATCATTAACTACGCAGCCTAATCCACTTACTAATAGCCCTCCAAGGATTATTCTAAACAACATTAAAAATGTTGGATTAGCACCAGGAGTTAAATATAAACTCCACCCAGCAGGTATAAGTAAGATTATTCTTCCCGTGGGCTTATTCCACCTTAATAATTCAAAAAAAGGACTTAATTTAATTTGTCGATTTTTATTTTGCATATAACCTATTGTATATTTCATAACTTTAAATAATCTTACTAGGATTAAATGATTTCTATTAATTAATAATCAATCTTGGGTATATTTATTAATGGATTAAAGATATCTGCATCTTTTAAAAAGAAATGATAAAAAAACAAGATTTAAGATATTCACCAGAAAAGCAAATTTTAGTAGCATCGATCGATATAGGAACTAACTCTACACATCTCTTGGTAGCAGAAATTAATCTAGAATTAAAATCATTTTCAATAAAATTCACTGATAAATCAACCACTCGTCTTGGAGAAAGAGATGAGGAGGGAAATCTTACTGAAGAATCAATCCAAAGAGCATTAGTTACTCTTAAGCGATTTAAGGAATATTGTAAAAGTAATGGAGTAAAACAAATAGTAACAGCAGCAACAAGTGCAGTTAGGGAAGCTCCAAACGGTCAAGATTTAATTAGAAGAGTTCTTGATGAAACTGATATTCAAATAGAAATGATAAGTGGTTCTGAGGAAGCCAGATTAATTTATCTTGGTGTTCTTTCTGGTATGGCTTTTGAAGATCAGACTTTTGTAATTATAGATATTGGAGGAGGATCTACAGAATTAATACTTGCAGATAAAAAAGATGCAATAGCTCTTACAAGTTCGAGAATTGGTGCGGTAAGACTTAAGAATGATTTTTTAAATAAAGAGTCTTTAAATTCAGAAAGAACGAGTTTTCTAAAAACTTTTATTCAAGGATCTTTAGAACCATCCGTTCGAAAAATAATGAGTAGATCTAAGGGAGATAAGCCTTTATCTATGATTGCAACAAGTGGCACTGCAACCTCATTAGGAAATTTGATTTCAGATGATTTAGGAGAATCAAAACAAAAGTTGCAGGGTTATAAATTTAAAAGGGAAAGTTTACAGAATGTATTGGAAAAACTAATTAAATTGCCAGCTTCGGAAATCAAGAAAATACCTTCATTAAGTGAGAGAAGAGCAGAAATAATTGTTCCAGGAGCATTGATATTAAACACCGCAATGGAGATGTTGAACTTTAATGAATTAACTATAAGTGAGAGGGCGCTTAGAGAGGGTTTAGTTGTTGATTGGATGCTTCGTAAAGGGATCATAAAAAGCGAGTTAAATATTCAAAGCAATATTAGAAAAACAACCATAGTTCATCAGGCCAGAAAGTTTGGCGTAGATAGTACAAGAGCTGAGAAAGTTATCGATATTGCCTTTCAAATCTACGATCAGACTAAAAATATTTTTCATAGTGATAATGACCCTAAAGCCAAAGAACTTCTTTGGGCAGCTTCTAATCTTTATAATTGTGGGAAATACGTGAATGTTGGTTCATATCACAAACACTCTTGGTACTTAATAAAAAATTGTGAGTTATTGGGATATTCTGAATCAGAAACAAATATTATTGCTTCAATTGCTAGGTACCATAGAAAGACTCTACCCAAGAAAAGACATGAGTCTTGGCAAAATTTAATATCCAAAGAAGATAAAACATTAGTTCTTGAAATGTCATTAATCCTGAGACTAGCAGCAGCTCTTGATCAAAGACCTGACAAGGTGATCTCCTCAGTTCAAATTAAATTGCATGAAAATAATCTTACATTTCAACTTTTACCTTTAAATACAGACCATGATCTTCTTCTTGAAAAATGGAACTTAGGATTATGCCGAAATGTAATAAAAGAACTAAAGAATTTGGATTTAAAAGTTATTTAGTTTTTTTAATAAGTTCTTGTTTTGGAGTTTGATTCTGAGAAGAATCTGAAAATAAATTGAAAATTAAGGACGAGGCTATTAGTCCGAGAAAGCCTGAAATTAAGATAAATATTAGGAATCCTAGTGGATTAAAATTCTTAGATTGCCTAGATTTATAATTTTTTTTGGAAACTTCTTCAACTATTTCTTCAATTTTCACTTCTTTCCTCTCTGTCTTGAATTCATCCATTAAAAATTCTGTATCAAGTTTTAGCTTCTGTGAAATCCGTCTAATCATTGCTTTGATAAATACTTTTTCAGGTAGTTTTTCTTCATTACCTTCCTCTATGGCTTCAAGTTGATGAGCTCCAATTTTTAAATCAGAAGCCAATTCTTCAATTGATTGATTTTTGCTTAACCTAGCCTCTTTAATGAAATTTCCGATTCTCTTCAAAGAGGAATCTCCTCCTTTATTGTTGATTCCCGAAACAGATTTTATTTCTTTCAAAGCAAATAAATTTTTACTAATTATAGTAATTAATATTTTTCTATCAACTTTAAGATTATTTATTCCTAAAGAGATGCTTATAAGATGGATTATAAAGATTAGATCTTTTTTGAGAATTACTAATTGCTGGGCTAATTATGTAAATGGTTGTTCTAATTAGTTTTTTCTCAATAGAAAAATTTTCCATATCTTTTAATTCTATTAATGATGTCCAACCATCATCCCAAGATACTCTAAATCCAACAATCACTTTAGTCTCTGGAGGGTAAAACTCTAGTAAAGTTTCTTGAGACCTTTTCACATGCCTAGCACTTAGATATAGACATATAGAGGAATTGTGTTTAGCAAGATCTTTCAAAGATTCTTTTTCGGGCATCCCTGTTCGACCTCCTGCTCTAGTTAAAATTATTGTTTGAGTTACGTCAGGGATGGTTAACTCAGCTTCATGATATGCTGCAGCAACTTGAAAGGCACTTACTCCAGGAACGACCTCGATTTCAATTTTTTCTTTTTTTAAAATTTCGATTTGCTCTCTAATTGCTCCAAAAAGGCAAGGGTCTCCATCATGCAACCTTACAACAGTTTTCCCTGCCTGAAATTTTTCTATCATAATTGAGGTGATTTGCTCTAAGTTAAGTGAACTCGTTTTTATTTTTTCAGAACCTTCTTTAGCAGAATCTAAAATCTTTTCAGGAATTAGAGAATCAGTCCAAATAATGACATCTGCAATTTTTATCTTTTTTAATGCTTTTAAAGTTAATAATTCTGGATCGCCTGGACCAACACCAATAAAGGATATTTTGTTATCCATTCTTTCTATTTTTCCCCGTATATGTTCTCAATCTTAAAAAAAATATTCCAATTAATCCAGAAGAAAATAGAAAAATACTTATAAATTGAGCCATTCTTATACCGCCATCACAGAAAGGTGGAAGTCCACCAATGCATAGTGGGTCAGTTCTTAAACCTTCAATCCAGAATCGTCCAAAGCTATAACTTATTAAATAAAGACAGCTAATAAAGCCAGGCCTGAAAAAATCTGTTTTACTTTGTTTATTAAAGGTAATAATTAGGACCATGAAAATCAAAAGATTCCACAATGACTCATAGAGAAATGTAGGATGAAAAAATTCATAATTAATAAATTCTAAAGGCCTATTTTGGATAGGTATAAATAATTTCCAAGGCAAATTTGTAGGCACTCCAAAGGCTTCATTATTGAAAAAATTTCCCCACCTTCCTATTGATTGTCCAAGAATAATCGAGGGTATTAATATATCGATAAAGGTTTTTAAATTAATTTTTTTCGACTTACAGAAATAGATAATAGATATTAATCCTCCGATTAGACCTCCATGGATTGCTATGCCTCCTTCCCAAACTGCAAGAAAAGAAGGTATTTGAATGATGTTATTGAATAGTTCGAAAGAAGTAAAAAAGTTCTCTCCGCTATATTGCCTCAACTCAAATATTACGTAATAAGCTCTAGCTCCAATTATTGAAGAGATTATTAATGATGGAAGTATTTCACTAATGTACTCTGGGTTAATATTTCTTGCCTTTGCTAGCTTTTTAGAGACAAATAGGCCTATTAAAACTGAAACCGAAATAAGAAGTCCATACCATCTAATAGTTAAAAATCCTAAATTTAAAAAAGTTTCTCCTGGAGATTGTATAAAAGCTTGAAGTATAAGCATTTAGAGAAAGTTAAATACCCTCTGCTGCTTGCACTTTTTCTACTTGTTTTTTCTTTAATACTAAAAGTATTTGTGTTAAGCCTACACCAATGAAGAATGCAATCAATCCAATAACTCTATAAGGGCTCTGAAGTACAACCTCAGCATCTAATTGCCCAAAGCCACCAACGTTGGGATCATTAGTAAGAGGGTCACCTACATTAATTTTGTCTTGCGCTTTCACGATAAGTTGAGGACCAACGGGCACTGCTTCAGTAGTTATTTCACCATTATCATTTTCTATATTGACTTGATAGCTACCATCTTCAATTGTTTCTATTGAATTTATAGTTCCCGCGGTGGAAGAAGTGAATACTACATTATTGCTCTTGTCTCCAGTTGGATATACCTGACCTCTACCTCTATTGCCTCCAATATGTAACGAGTATTTTCCATAGTGATATTCTTTATTAGTGGATGGGTCAGGGGAAAGTACAGGGAAAACAATTTCTTTATTGGTATCGCCAGGTAAAGGCCCGACAATAATGATATTATCTTTCTCTTCACTGTAGTTAGTGAAATAAACCCCTTCTGTCTCCTCTTTTATTTCTTCGGTCCATCTTTCTTGTGGAGCAAGTTTAAAGCCATCAGGTAGCATTACAACAGCACCAACTTGTAATGGGACTTCCGAACCATCAGCCCCTATCTCTTTTAAATCATTTTTGTAGGGTATTTTGACTACCGCTTTGAAAACACTGTCTGCTCCAACAGATTGTGGAACCTCTGCAATTGTAGGCATCTGAGCTAGATGACAATTTGCACAGACTATCTTACCTGTGGCTTCTCTTGGGGATTCGTAGTTTTGCTGAGCCCAAAATGGATAAGCAAAACTGATCTCTGGATAAAATACAATGCTTGAAATGAAAAGCAGAGAACAGATAAATAAACTTGTTTTTTTCATGATTTGATTTTTAAGACCTTTCATTTTTTTTATGCCCACCATGGATTTTCATTAGTTCTAAAGTCAGTTTCTGACCATTGTTTGACGAGTACAGCATCATCTTCAATATCGACATGAGCTAAAGCTAAAGATAAAGGCGCAGGCCCTCTTACTACCTTCCCGTTAGTATCGTACTGACTGCCATGACAAGGGCATATGAATTTATTAGCGCCACTATCCCACGGGACAACACAACCTAAATGAGTACAAATTGCATTTAAACCAAATTCTCCTATTTCCCCACCCTCATTAACTATTAAATAAGTTGGATCTCCCTTTAGCCCCTGAACTAGACTTCTGTCTCCTGCTTGATGGGTAGCTAACCAACCTGTCTTAGTTATTGGATTCCCTAATTCATCTTTAGCAGAAGTTCCACCTCCACCACCGCCTGCTCTTAAAGGCATGAAATAATTCGCTACAGGGTAAAGGGCTCCTAAAGCTACACCAGTTGCAGTACCAAATGTAAGAAGATTCATAAATTGCCTTCGACCCATAGAAGGGACATCATTGGAACTTAATTGAGTCATTCGCTACTTGGTTCTGTTATTTATTAGTTATTATGGATCAAATTGTTCAATTTCTGTTGCAAATAGATAGGACTTTTAATAATTTAAAGTAAAAGTTTAGGAAGTCTTAATTAATTAATTTAAATGAACCCATTGCTAGTAGATGAAGTCATACATTATTTGATTCATCGCTGGGGGAAAAAATATGATTTTAGACTCTTTAGAAGAGGAAAATACGTTTATTTTCAAATGATGTGGGGATTTCTTGGACAGGAATCATTCCCTTTAAGTGAAGATGAATATAAAAAATCGATAGCTGATAAAATCGAGATTTTAAATAGATGTGGATATTCAGAAGAAGTAAGGGAATGGCTAAAGAAAGTCAATGCTAAGCCGAGGTTAGGTAGAGCTGTCAGCTTGCAATTAGATCTTAATGAGAAGATGAAAGAGTTTTTGACTTAAGATTTTCTGATAAGTAAGTTAATCCAGTACCCACAAAAAATAAAAACACAATCGATATAGATAGCAATGACATAGTCAATGGGTCAGTTGAAGGGGTAATCACTGCAGATAATATTGCAGAGGAAATTACAACTATCTTCCAATTCGAAATCATTTTTTCTGTTGTGATTATTCCGAGAGAACCAAGAATAAATTGTAATACTGGTAATTGAAAAGCTATTGCAGTGCTAGACATTAATAAGAGAACAAAATCAAAATATCTTTCTATAGACCAAGTTGGTTCAACAATATCAGCACCGAAACTAATGAAGAAATTTATTGCTGCAGGGACTAATATCCACCATGAAAAAATTAATCCTAAAAAAAATAGAAGACCTGAACCAAAAACTGCAGGCAAGATAAGGCTTTTTTCTTGTTTTGTTAAACCAGGAGAAATGAATAATATTATTTGATAAAAAATATAAGGCATAGAAACTATCAATCCGCTGTAACCCGCAACTTTAATAGCGACAAATAAAAACTCTCCTGGAGCAAGTTGTAGTAAATGAATATCACCAGCTGGAATTTCTAAAAAAGATATTAATGGCTTTATGATGAGAAAACTAAAGAATATTGAAATAAGTATTGAATAAATTGAGTTTAGTATCCTCTGACGAAGCTCCTCTAAATGATCACTAAAAGTCATCGAATCTGATAATTTTTTTTCACTTTGACCTGTACCTCTCATTATTATTAATTAAAAATTGTGTAAGAAAAAGGTTTAAAACCACTATTGTCAAAGTCCAATTTATTTTTCGATAAACTTAATTATTTGCTCAATTTAGGATTTGTTGGATCTGGTAATAAGAAAGGTGGGGCATCATTTAAAGATGATTCACCATAAGTTTCATATTCTCTATATCCACCCATTTTCCCATTT
>CACKJL010000030.1 GCA_902600395.1 uncultured Prochlorococcus sp.
CTAATTAAACAAAAACCCCTTAAATTATTTATAAGACGAAAACTAATTTGTGAACTCAGAAAAAAAACATTTAATCCAAAGCTCAATAAGTTCTTACGAAAGTAACAATAAAACCATTGCTGCTGTTCCTACTGTTATAGAACAATCAGGTAGAGGAGAAAGAGCTTTTGATATTTATTCAAGACTATTGAGGGAGAGAATAATTTTTTTAGGTACCGGAATTAATGATCAAGTATCTGATTCACTTGTTGCACAATTATTATTTCTTGAAGCGGAAGATCCCGAAAAAGACATACAAATATATATCAATTCTCCCGGAGGCTCGGTAACTGCAGGAATGGCAATATACGATACTATGCAACAAATATCCCCTGATGTAGTGACAATATGCTTTGGAGTAGCGGCAAGTATGGGGGCATTTCTACTTTCTGGAGGAGCAAAGGGGAAAAGATTGGCTTTACCTAATTCTAGGATTATGATTCATCAACCTCTGGGAGGTGCACAAGGTCAAGCAGTAGAGATTGAAATACAAGCTAAAGAAATACTTTTTCTCAAGAAAACATTAAATTCGCTCTTAGCAGAACATACTGGTCAACCTTTAGAAAAAATTAATGAAGATACAGAAAGAGATTACTTTTTATCTCCCTCAGAAGCAGTCGAATATGGATTAATTGATAAAGTTATCAAAAAGTGACAAGGGGTTCTGATTTTTTAAGAATAAGATGACGAATCGGTATTTATAAGCAATCCTAGTGAATAGGGAATATTTAACACCTTTCACTTTAAAAACTTATTATCGATGGCTAAATTCGACGCCCATCTTAAATGTTCATTTTGCGGTAAATCACAAGACCAAGTAAGAAAGCTTATAGCTGGTCCTGGGGTTTATATCTGTGATGAGTGCATAGATCTTTGTAATGAAATTCTCGATGAAGAACTACTTGATAATCAAGCGAACACAAACAACTCTCCGCAAGTAAAAAAGAAATTACCAACTGATAATCCAAAAAAATCTGTTCCTTTAGAATTAACCTCAATTCCTAAGCCATTAGAAATAAAAAGTTTTCTAGATAATCAAGTCGTTGGACAAGAATCTGCAAAAAAAATATTATCAGTAGCCGTATACAATCACTACAAGCGATTAGCTTGGAAAGTTAAAGAAGATAGTAAAAATAACAATGCAACAGATTCACAAGCAACTAAATTACAAAAATCAAATATTTTACTCATCGGCCCTACTGGAAGTGGAAAAACATTATTGGCGCAAACTTTAGCAGAGTTTTTAGATGTTCCTTTTGCAGTAGCTGATGCAACGACTTTGACAGAAGCTGGATATGTTGGGGAGGATGTTGAAAACATACTTTTAAGACTTCTACAGAAATCAGAAATGAATGTAGAACTAGCTCAAAAAGGAATTATTTATATTGATGAAATAGATAAAATTGCAAGAAAAAGCGAGAATCCCTCAATTACTAGAGATGTCTCTGGTGAAGGAGTACAGCAAGCTTTATTAAAAATGCTTGAAGGAACAATTGCTAATGTGCCACCACAAGGCGGAAGAAAACATCCTTATCATGACTGTATCCAAATTGATACGAGTCAAATACTATTTATTTGTGGGGGAGCTTTTATAGGTTTAGAGGATATCGTTCAGAAGCGTATGGGTAAACACTCTATAGGTTTTACCACCAATTCAGATCAAAACAAAGTTGATACAAAAAAAATAGTAGACCCAAGAGATTCCCTGAAAAATTTAGAATTAGATGACTTAGTGAAATATGGCCTAATTCCAGAATTTATTGGAAGAATTCCGGTTTGTGCTGTATTAGACCGTCTTACTAAAGAAACTTTAGAATCTATTTTGACTCAACCAAGAGATGCATTAGTAAAGCAATTCAAAACTTTGCTAAGTATGGATAATGTTGAATTATCATTTGAGCCTGATTCTGTTGAAGCGATAGCAAATGAAGCATACAAAAGAAAAACAGGTGCAAGAGCATTAAGATCAATAATTGAAGAGCTAATGCTAGACATAATGTACACTTTGCCTTCTGAAGAAAATGTAAAAGAATTCACAATTACGAAAAAAATGGTAGATAATTTGTTCTCATCTAAAATTGTTAAACTACCTTCAGGATCAAAAAGAATCATTAAAGAGTCTGCATAAAATTAGAGTTTAATTTTTTTAATTGAATCCCTAATTTTTCTAATTAATGAAAAATAAATGCCAAATATACATAAACCTTTTCATCAAAAATATAGACCAAACAACTTAGACGAACTGGTTGGGCAAAAATTTATATCCATTACACTCAAACAAGCTCTATTAACAAAAAAAATTGCTCCTGCATATCTTTTTAATGGTCCAAGAGGTACTGGAAAAACATCAAGTGCAAGAATATTTGCAAAATCTCTAAATTGCCAGGCATTCGACCAACCTACGATAACTCCTTGTTGTAAATGTGACTTATGTAGACAAATTACAGATGGGAGCGCTCTAGATATTATCGAGATTGATGCAGCATCAAATACAGGAGTAGAAAATATAAGAGAAATTATAGAAAGAGCGAGATTTGCACCTACTCAAGCGAGATGGAAAGTCTATGTAATTGATGAATGTCATATGCTTTCAACGGCAGCTTCAAATGCTTTACTAAAAACTATTGAAGAACCGCCCTCAAGAGTTGTATTTATACTTGCGACAACAAATCCTGAGAGAGTATTAAATACAATAAAAAGTAGATGCCAAAAGTTTGATTTTAGAAGAATAAGCCCTAGTGATATTTTTCAACATTTATCAGAAATCGCCGAAAAAGAATCCATTAAGTACGAAGTTCAGGCGTTAAAAATGATTGCAAAAAGGTCTAATGGAGGTATGAGAGATGCACAAAGCCTCCTTGAACAATTGAATCTTTTACCAGAAGGGATAACAATTAATAATATCCAAAACCTTCTAGGAGAAGTATCAGAAAGTGAATTAACAAATCTGATTAAATCATTGGTTGAGAATAATCCAGAGTCATTAATTGAAACTTGCAACAAATTATATGATGCCGGAAACGAACCTCTTCAAATAGTTAGCGGATTATTGAATATAACTAGAGATCTACTATTGCACACTACTAATAACAAATATTCAGATCTTTATTATACCTCTGATGAATTTCGAGATGAGTTAGATAAAATCTCAAAAACAATAAATAAATCTAAAATAATAAATTGGCATAATAATCTGAGAAATATTGAATATCAAATCAAATCAAGTGATAATCCAAGGCTTTGGTTTGAAATACATTTAACAGGTCTTCTTGATAGTCAAGAGATAAATAGTTTTGAAAATAAACAAGAAAGTAAAAATAATACGACTGAGGAGAAGCATGACAGTAGAAAAAACATTCCAATTAATAAAGAAAATATTTCACATGAGATTCCAAAACCAAGTATCCAAGAAGAGATAACTCACAAGGAATTGATCGAAAAAAAAGACGAAAAATTAGAAAAATTTGAAGTTCTTGAAAAAGAAAATATTGAAAATATTTCTGAAAATAACCAAAATAATCCTCGATCAAATTTAAAAGATAAATGGGAATTAATTCTTTCTAAAGTAGAGTTACCATCAACAAGAATGTTACTTTCACAACAAGCCGAACTTGAAAGTTTTGATTCGGAGAAAATCACAATTGCATTATCTCCAAACTGGGAAAGTATGATAAAAAGCAGAAAAGTTATAATTGAAGATACTGTAAAAAAGATATTTGGAGATGGAATAATACTTAATTTTTCAACCAAACAATCAAATAAAAGTAACCCAACAAACACTCCAGAAATAACCCAAAATGAAGTAAATAATTCCCGACCAATAAAAAAAATAGAACCAAAAACTAATTCGACAACAAAAATTTCTAACGAGGAAACTTATGATGATAGTTCAAAAAACTTAGCAAATTTTTTTAATGGAGAAATTATAGACCTTGATGAATAGATTAAACTCCAGTATGAAGAGTCTTTCGCCAGAGTATCTTTTTGGGAAAAATAGACATCTTTATAGTTACCCAAGGGATTACTAAAAACCAATGTGATAAATAAAAAACCGATACAAATACCATCAAAAAATTGCTTTTTTGCAATACAGGTACTTCACTTTTACAAGAAGAACCGTACCAAAAAGCAATTCCAGATAACATAAAAGCTGTAAATGAAATAGGCCAGTAAATTGGTGAATCTAAAAAAGCAATACTGAAAACTAAATCAAAAATAGAAATGATTGGTAATGCATATTGCAAGATGAAAAAGTAAGTTAAATCAAATTTCTGCAAATAATCAATTTTATTAGTAAATAATTGATCTCCATAATCAAAGAATCTTTGCAAACCCCCCTCTGCCCATCTTTGCCTTTGCGCTAATAAAGCATTTAAATTCTCAACTGCCTCCTCCATGACTGGAGGATCCCATAAGATTCCAATTCTAGATTTTGATAATAATAATCTTAAACTCAAATCAAGATCATCTGTAACTGTATCTTCATTAAAAGAACCACATGCTAATAATGTTTCTTTCTTAATTAATTGACCATTTCCCCTTAATTCGGAAACTCCAGCAACTGATAATCTTCCATATTGAAAGATTGCATCCATAGCCATCTCCATTGACTGACACGAAGTTAAAAAATTCTTACTTACATTTGTTACTGATTTTCTGAGTTGAACTGCAGACCAATCACCCTCTTCTACAAAACTAAATAACCTTATCAAAGAATCTTGTTTTAATTCAGCATCAGCGTCCAAAACTAATAACCATTCACCATGGGTAAATTTCAAGGCATAATTCAAAGCTCCTGACTTTCCTCCGCCTGCATTTGGAGAACGACTTATGACTTTTAGCTTTTCATATTGTCTAGATAATCGATCTAAAATTAAAGGCGTCTTATCAGAACTACCATCATCGATTATGTAAATATTTAATTTATTTATTGGATAATCTAAACTAAATAATCTTTCAACTAATCTTGATATGACATTCTCTTCATCTCTAGCTGCGACTAAAATATCAAGTACAGGTAACTCTTTATTGCTAATTCTTCTGCTTACAGTATTTAAAACGTTATTCCTTTTGAAATTTCTAGAAATAACTATTAAACCGTAAAAAACAATCACAAAAGAAAGAGTCAATATTATGTAAAAGAAATTTTCGATATTGTTAGCATGAGGAATAAAAGATACTAAAAAACAAGTACTAAAAAATATAAACGACTTCAATCTTCGATTTTTATAAAAGCCCTTACTCATAAAAGTAAATTGTTAATTACTTAACTTCCATTGAGACAATATCTCAAATTGTTTTAGTTTTGCATTTCGATAATAATGATTCAATATTTGTTCATAAGAGAATCCTAATTTAGCCATTTCAATTGCTCCTGACTGAGATAAACCTACACCATGACCGAAGCCTCCTCCTCTCAAAAGCCATAAATCATCATTTAATTTATTAATAGTAAACAAATTACTAGGTATAAAATTTAATACCCGTCGAATATCATCTTTAACAAGAATAATGGAATTATTACCCTTGTCCGTTTGTATTTCCAATTTTGTCACTCTGCCACTAGAACCACGTTCAATAGAATTTAAACCCAAAACATCTTCATTAATATTTATAAGTTTGTTTTTAATTAACTTTTCTTTAATTTCAAGATTAGAAATTTTCTTATTCCATCGAAAAAGAGAATGATTACTCCCATAAAACTGTTCTTTATCAAAATCTAAAAAATCATTTAAATAAGATTCATTTGTAATTGGAAGTTTAAAAATTTTATTTAATGATTTAGAACCATCAATGATTGAATTGAAATAAGAATAATCTTGAATTTGCCAAGACTCGCCTGCAGTAGCAGATACACCACCATTAGAACCATGGTAAAAAGCATTAATAGGTTGATTTTCATGAGTGAGAATTAAATTTGAAGTTTCGTCTATTGCTTTTTGTACGTTTTTATATGAAATTTCAGAAGGCTTATAAACTTGGCATTGAGTGCTTACACATAAATGATATCTATCCATATTAAATCTATCAGAATTAAATATGCCCCAAGTTCTTGCAATAACTGCTTGAGCCTTGAGTGCTTCTAAAGGAGAATTCGGTCCAATTTCATATGGCAAAACACCTGCCAAATAGTCATCAAATTCAATTTTTTGAACTAAGGTCCAAGTTCCATATAAATCCTTTATTAAATAAAAATTTTTGCCAAAATTAACGCCATTTATTTTTATTTTCTCTTCAGAATAAATATATATAGGGCCTTCAAGTTTCATACCACTGTAGTCATTTCTAAGAACAGGAGTAATTTGAAAATTATTTATTTTTCTGAAAATCTTATTTTTTAATTCTAACTCTGGCAGATTATCTTGAAATGGAATCCATACTTCCCAATTTTTAGGGTAGGCAACAGTCGTCTCAAATCCTTTATCTCTTAGTTTATCTGATTGTTTTTTTGCCGATTCATAGCTAGCAAAAGGACCAAAAACAATTCTTTCAATTGTTTTTGGATTTTTGACGGGAATATCCGCCCAGGTAATATTTATCTGTTTTGATTTATATTTAATACCGTTGGACGATATCAAGTTTAAAAAACCTTTATTAGTTGTAAAGTTTATATTCTTTTTCTCCGAAAAACTATCATTCTCCCCGCCTAAATATTGCTTTAAACCAATTAAAAAATTTCCTTTTTTAATTTCATTATGAAGTTCAACCTTTAACAATTCTTCTCCTTTTGCATTTGAAATAAATTTAATGTTTATTATTAAAAGAGAGATACAGCCTAAAAATAAGTTTAAAAAGGCAAATTTAAGTTTCATAAATTAGAACTTTCCTTATCAATTAAAAACTTTAATTTGCACCAATGCGTATAAAGGTTTAGATTATCCTAATTAAACACATTTGACTTAAATGTCTAAACTAAAAACTCGCAAATCAGCTGCCAAAAGATTTAAAGCTACTGCGACGGGTAAATTCATGAGAAGAAGAGCTTTCCATAATCATTTACTTGATCATAAAAGCTCAAAATTAAAAAGACATCTATCAACAAAAGCCGTAGTTGATGAAAGAGATGCTGATAATGTAAGATTAATGATTCCATACGCATAAGTCTTTAAACAATTTTTATTAAATATTCATGGCACGAGTAAAAAGAGGCAACATAGCCAGAAAAAGGAGAAACAAAATCTTAAATCTTGCAAAAGGTTTTAGAGGCGGCAACAAAAATCTTTTCAGAACCGCAAACCAAAGAGTGATGAAAGCTCTTTGTAATGCTTATAGGGATAGAAGAAGAAGAAAAAGAGATTTTAGAAGACTTTGGATCTCTAGAATTAACGCATCTGCGAGGATAAATGGAACAAACTATAGCAAGTTAATAAATGGGATGAAAAATGCAGAAATTATCATCAACAGAAAAATGCTTGCTCAATTAGCCTTAAACGATCCAAAGTGTTTTGAAAAAATTGTTTCTTCCATTAGTAAGTAGAAAAAAAGAATATAATCTAGAAAAATAATTATAAATAATGGAAATATCTTCCTTTCAATCTTATTTAATAATTCTTTTTGTTGTATTAATAATAATTTCTATTTTTGTATTCAGACAGTTTCTAAAAACAAGAAGTGAAGAACTAAATTTAGTAAAATTCGAGCAGAAAGGTTTAGATTCTCTCAATCAAGCTACAGAATTATATGAATTCGGGTCTATTCAGATAAAAAAAAGATTATATTCTGAAGCTACTAAAACTTTTTTAAAAGCAATTGAAAATTATGAAAATGAACCTGATGAAGCCAAAGCGATAATAAATAATGCTTTAGGATTTTCTTATGCTGCTCAAAATGAATTTAAGAAAGCAATTAAACACTATAAATCTGCAATAAAATCACTTCCAGAATATCCTATAGCCCTAAATAACCTCGCATCAGCACAACAGCGTTTACTTGAGTACGACTTGGCATATGAAACTTATCAAAAGGTTTTGGTAATAGATCCAAAAAACAAAACAGCAATTAAGAAAAGTAAGGAGTTAGAAAAAAGAAACAATTATGAACCTTATAAAGGTATTAAAGATAAGGGATTCTAAATATGGAAAATTATTCTTCTTTACTAATTGGTGGAAAACAATTTTCCAGTAGATTAATGGTTGGCACTGGCAAATACAAATCTTCTCAAGATATGGTGGAAAGTTTGTCAAATTCTGAAACGGAAATTATAACCGTAGCTGTTAGAAGAATTAAAAATGATCAGACCGGAGAAAATTTACTCGAAAAGATTAACTGGGAAAAATACTGGATGCTTCCTAATACAGCTGGTTGTGTTAATTCCGATGAGGCAATCAGAATAGCAATTTTAGGCAGAGAACTTGCAAAATTATCTGGTCAAGAAGAAAATAATTTTGTGAAGTTAGAAGTTATTCCTGACAAAAAGTATTTGCTACCAGATCCAATAGAAACTCTTAAAGCAGCCGAAATTTTAATAAAAAAGGGTTTCGCTGTACTACCTTATATCAATGCAGATCCTATTCTTGCAAAAAGACTAGAAGAAATAGGTTGTGCAACTGTAATGCCATTGGGCTCTCCCATAGGCTCCGGGCAAGGTTTGTTAAATTTATCAAATATAAGGATTATTATTGAGAATGCAAAAGTGCCAGTAATAATTGACGCAGGAATAGGGGTGCCTAGTGAAGCTTCTCAAGCTATGGAAATTGGAGCTGATGGTGTTTTAATCAATAGTGCAATAGCACAAGCCGCAAATCCTCCTCTAATGGCTAAAGCGATAAATTATAGTGTGAAAGCTGGCAGGCAAGCTTTTCTGGCAGGAAGAATTAAAAAACAAGACTTTGCAGTAGCAAGTTCGCCGGAAAAAAATATATCTATCTGATTCTCTAAATTGAGAAAGGGTTAAAAAGAAAGTAAAAGTTTATTATTTGCTTTTATTTATCGTATTAAGAAAGAAGATTTGAAACTATTTACAATGTTTTTCGCAAAGTGGAAGCACGCTGTAGTAATTTAATAAATATATTATGAATCTTTTAATTCTGGAGTTCTGAGTGAAAGTTATTGTTCTTGGTGGAGATGGTTTTTGCGGTTGGCCTTGTGCGGTGAATTTAGCAGAGCAAAATCATGATGTAATTATTGTCGACAATTTAAGTCGTAGAAAAATTGATATTGATCTAGAGGTAGAATCTTTAACTCCAATTTCTTCAATAACAGAACGACTTTCTGCATGGGAAGAGACTGGAGGCAAGCCTATGAGATTTCTTAACATGGATATCTCTAAGCAATATCAAAAATTACTCAATTTGCTCATTGATGAAAAACCAGATTCCGTGATCCATTTTGCAGAACAAAGAGCAGCACCATACTCGATGAAATCGAGTTTTACCAAAAGATATACAGTAGATAACAATGTTAATGGCACCCACAACCTACTTGCTGCGATAGTAGAGAGTAATTTAGATATTCATGTTGTTCATTTAGGAACAATGGGAGTTTACGGATATGGATCACATAGAGGTGCAACAATTCCAGAAGGTTATCTAAAAGTTGAAGTTCCACAACCTGATGGAAGCCGCTTTGAAGAAGAAATATTACACCCTGCAAGCCCAGGGAGTGTCTACCATATGACTAAAACTTTAGATCAATTATTATTTCTTTACTACAACAAAAATGATCTTGTAAGGATCACTGATCTACATCAAGGCATTGTTTGGGGAACAAATACAGAAGCAACTTTAAAAGATCCTAGATTGACAAACAGATTTGACTATGACGGAGATTATGGAACTGTTTTAAACAGATTTCTAATGCAAGCTGCAATTGGATATCCATTAAGTGTTCATGGGACAGGAGGGCAAACAAGAGCATTTATACATATTAAAGACTCTGTAAAATGCGTACAACTTGCTCTTGAAAATCCTCCAAAATCTGGAGAAAGAGTCAAAATCTTTAATCAAATGACTGAGAGTCATCAAGTTGGAGAACTAGCTAAAAAAGTTGCTTCTTTAACTGGAGCTGATATCAATTATTTACCAAATCCAAGGAATGAAGCAGTAGAAAATGATCTAATTGTTGATAATAAATGTTTTATAGAATTAGGTTTAAACCCAACTACTCTTGATAATGGATTATTAGAAGAAGTTGTTGAAGTTGCTAAAAAATACTCCAAGAGATGTGATCTTAATCGCATACCTTGTGTTTCATCCTGGACAAAAAAACAAGCTGAGGCTATAAAGACTAATTAAAATTTTTGAAATAATTACCTTAAGAAAGTGAAAATTGCATTGTTTACTGAAACTTTTTTACCTAAAGTTGACGGCATAGTCACAAGACTGACTAAAACAATTGAATTTTTAATAAAAAATGGTGATGAAGTTATAATTTTTTGTCCAGAGGGGTGTCCAGAATCATATATGGGAGCAACTGTAGTGGGAGTTGCTGCAATGCCATTACCCTTATACCCAGAGTTGAAGCTTGGTTTGCCAGGTCCTGCAGTCTCAGATAAGTTAGAAAAATTTAACCCAGATTTGATACATGTTGTTAATCCAGCTGTACTTGGCTTAGGTGGCATATGGTTGGCGAAAACTAATAATATTCCTTTAATTGCTAGTTACCATACTCATCTTCCGAAATATCTGGAACATTACGGTATGGGTATGCTAGAGCCACTTTTGTGGGAATTACTTAAAGCAGCTCATAATCAAGCCTTATTAAATTTGTGTACTTCCACCGCTATGGTCAATGAATTAAAAGATAAAGGTATTCAAAGGACTGCTCTTTGGCAAAGAGGAGTAGATACTTACAGTTTCAGACCAGATTTAAGATGTGAGAAAATGAGAGATAAATTATTTGGAAAATATAAAGATGCTAATTATTTATTGATTTATGTAGGAAGATTATCAGCAGAAAAACAAATTGAAAGAATTAAACCAGTCTTAGAAAGTATCCCTAATGCTTGTCTAGCACTTGTAGGTGACGGACCGTATAGAAACCAGCTCGAAAAAATCTTCGAAAATACCAAGACTAATTTCATAGGATATTTATCTGGTGATGAACTTGCTAGCGCCTATGCCTCTGGAGATATATTTTTATTTCCCTCTAGTACAGAAACACTTGGTTTAGTTTTACTCGAAGCAATGGCCGCAGGATGTCCAGTTATCGGAGCAAACAAGGGGGGGATTCCAGATATTATTAGCGATGGTATTAATGGTTGTTTATATGATCCAGATGAAAAAGATAATGGGGTACAAAGTTTGATTGAAGCAACAAAGAAAATTCTAGAGAATGAAGATAAAAGAGAAATTATGAGAAAAGAGGCACGAAACGAAGCAGAAAAATGGGATTGGAATCAAGCAACGTTACAACTTCAAACTTATTATTCAGATACGCTCAAAGAAATAGATTAAATTTGATCGAAATTATTATGCTACGTGTGGG
This sequence comes from uncultured Prochlorococcus sp., assembly GCA_902600395.1. Classification (GTDB taxonomy): domain Bacteria; phylum Cyanobacteriota; class Cyanobacteriia; order PCC-6307; family Cyanobiaceae; genus Prochlorococcus_A. The sequence continues at coordinate 11,464 of CACKJL010000030.1, forward strand.
GGCGTAGGATTACTATATGAACTTAAAGGAAGTATTAGAGTAGCTATATTTTGATTCTTTTCAGGCCTTTTTTTCTTCGAGAATTTTTTACCAAAAGGTACTCTTATAACATTAGTCCCCTCAATGGAACAAATATTAGAGTTATCTCCTGAAAAATTATTTACAAAATTTGGTAAGTTGACGTTTTTAACTGGCAGTTGCTCAACATTACCAGATTTAAAATCTTTGGTCATAGCTTCAAATACCCCAAAAAATTTGATGCTCGAATATTTTAATAAAAAAATTTAAAAAAATTCTATAAGAAAATATTAAATTTTTATTCACATTGATAATAACTAAGTAAATACAGGGACGCTAGTCCTTTAAGCACATTTTTTTTCTTCTAAGGTATCATCTTGATTTACATTGCAAG
>CACKJL010000031.1 GCA_902600395.1 uncultured Prochlorococcus sp.
AGTAAAAAAATTATTTTCTGAAAATCCTGATGCCATTGCGGGGGTTATTCTTGAGCCTATCGTTGGTAATGCAGGATTTATTACTCCAGAACCTGGATTCTTGGAGGGATTAAGGGAATTAACCACTGAGAATGGATCCTTATTAGTTTTTGACGAAGTAATGACTGGATTCAGAATAAGTTATGGAGGAGCTCAAGAAAAGTTTGGGGTTACTCCTGATTTAACAACCCTTGGGAAAGTAATTGGTGGAGGCCTGCCTGTTGGAGCTTATGGAGGCAAGAAAGAAATAATGTCAATGGTAGCCCCTTCAGGACCGGTATACCAAGCAGGCACTTTGAGTGGCAATCCACTCGCAATGACTGCTGGAATAAAAACTCTTGAACTGCTCAAGCAAGATGGTACGTACGACAAACTTGATTCAACAACTTCTAGATTAATTGAAGGAATAATTCAGTCCGCAGAAAATAACGGTATTGCTATTAACGGTGGAAGTGTAAGCGCTATGTTTGGATTTTTCTTATGCGATGGGCCAGTTAGGAACTTTGATGAAGCCAAAACAAATGATGCCGAACTTTTTGGTAAGTTGCATAGAGAAATGCTTCAACGAGGAATTTACCTAGCACCAAGCCCCTTCGAAGCTGGTTTCACATCACTAGCTCACAGCGAAGAAGAAATTGATAAAACTATTGAAGCTTTTGACGAATCTTTTAATTCAATAAAAAAATAATAATTTACTAGTCTTTCTTTAAAGAAAAATGAGTAAATGGTTAAAAAGTTTATAAAGATCTAGTCTAAATTATTATCTTCTACCTCCTACTATTACTGGGGGCGTACCTCCTTCTGAACCTGGTAAGCCAGGAACAACTTGTGTACTACCATCCCATTTGTCGAGAAATAATTTGAAAAGTACCTGATCGTCGAGACTTCTATTTAATGTCTCATATCTAAGTGCTTCTTGTTCTGCAATTTCAACTTCTGTCTTTGCTCTAAGTAATTGCTGACCAGCTATTTGCTTTTGTTCAATAGCAGCTCTATATTCTTCAGCGATCTCTAATCCAGTAAGATCTAAACTTTTAACATCTACGTAATCGAATGAATTAAGTTCTTTTGCAACAGTATCTCCTACTTTCTCAGAAATCACTGCAAATTCAGTAGCAATTGTTTCTAGCTCATATTGAGAAAAAACTGATTTAAGAGCTTTTAGCAAAGATGGCTGAACAATTTTCTGATAAACATCGCTATTTCTGCTTGCAATTGTTGCGAAAATCCTTCCTGCTTCGTTAGGTTTTACTGAGTACTTAACAGTAGCAGTAGCTCTAATAACTTGAAGATCTTTAGTTAAAGTTTCAAATTTTTCAGGTTGAACTTGAGTTTTAATATCAAATGGATATACAGACTGGATAAATGGAAGTTTAAAGTTTAAACCAGCTCTTCTAGAGGGTCCACTTACTTTCCCTAATGTTGTAACAACTGCAACTTGTCCTGAAGGCACAACAAAAAGAGATTGGGTAAGTAAAAGAAAGCCAGTAAAAGACAATACAATCAAAAGGGTTGCTGTCCCACCAGGACCCGTTGGTGTGACATTTTTAAAGGATGTTGACATTAAATTTTTTCTTTTAGTTAATCATATTTAAATAGACTAATTAGTGCATTAATAAGACATTTAATTAAAATATTTTTTTAATAATTGTAAATTTAAATACAGATATTTTTAGTAGATATTTATTTAAATTCTTTCAAAAGTTCTAAATAAAGGTCCTCATCTATCTCCCTTATGTCATATTCAGAGGGTAAAACACCATGCTTATACTCATGGGCCGCCATCCAACAAAATTTCTCTATTTCTTCTTTAGAAAAACGAGGATATTCTTTTACTTTTTTAATTAATGATTTAATGAGAGATTCTGAATAATCTGCCATATTTTAAAAATAACCCTATTAAAGATCTTATCTAAAGTTATTAGCTTTTAGAGGAATATTCAAAGACTCTTCCAGCTCACTAATAAGCTTAATCGCTAATTGAAGATCATTTTTGCTTTTACTAGCAACTCTGAGTGTTTCTCCATTAATACTGACATTAATTTTTTTTATTTTATCTCTAATATCTCTACTTATTTTTTTTGCAATTTCTTGTTTAATTCCTTGTTTTAATAAAATTGTTTGTTTAATTCTATTACCACTAACCATTTCAATTTCACCGTAGTCAAATATTTTTAGAGATAAGTTTCTTTTTATTGCCTTTTGCCTAATTATATCGTTTACAGCATTTAAGGTTAGTTCGCTGTTGGTGATTATAAAAATATTTTCTTTATCTAAATCAACTGAAGTATCTGTGCCCTTCAGATCGTAACGCTGAGAAATTTCCCTTTTTACTTGATCCAGAGCGTTGACTAATTCCTGTCTATCAAAATCAGAAACCACATCAAACGAAAAACTTTCCGCCATAGTAAATTTTTAAACGCTAAACATTATTAGCATAAATCATCTTTAAATACGGGAGATTGAATTAATTTAATCAAAAAATAACAAACTAACCACTTTCCCCATTTCTTCAGCGCATCTACAACTATTTAGCAAAGTTTCACTATCGTGAAAGGCAAAGCATATTAATTGATCACACCTAGTAATAATTTCTTGATTACAAAGACTACTTGCAAGTGGCAAAGGTAATTCATCATTTTCACTTTTTTCAACCAAATGCATAACCCTCTCAAGTTGATCCTTTATTTCGGGTATTTGTCTATCAAGACTTTGTGGTAATAAAACAGTTAATAATGATGGATTAATATCTAAGACAGCTCTAATAACAGCTGCATTAACACCTTGAGATCCAGAAGTAAGGATATTATGTCCTTCCTCTGCTAAAGACCTTGCTATCAACTCAATTAAGTGGATATCTACAACCGGTACGTGTCTACTACCTAAAAAAGCAATTCTCCTTTTCCCATTATCTTGGAGTTTTGCAAGTTCTTGAGCTAAGGCATCAACACCTTCCGTTGCTGGTAGATCTAAAGAGCGACTCAAAATAATAAAGTTCCTATATTTGAAATTAGCATTTATCTGAAAAATTGCAGGGAAAATCTATCTTTTCGAGAATTCTTTTTAGATTTACATGCTCTTGAACTAATTGAATAGCATAAGAAGCTTTAATTGATTCATGTATTCTGACATGACCAAAAGCTTGTTCAATAATTTCCACGGAGGAAAGAGTATCTAATTCCACCTTTAAAATTGGCACCTCCAATTCCTCCGCTCTATGAATCAATTGTGACAAAGGATCTCCTAAACCAGTTAAAATAAGGCATTGAGTCGAAGCCTCTAAAGCAGCAAGTTGGATATCAGTTCTATCAGCTCCAGTAACTACAGCCATATTTCGTCTTCTCCTGAAAAATTCCATCGCAGAATTCACCCCCATTGCACCAATACTTAATGTTTCAACAAGCAATTCATCTTTTTCAGCACAACAAATTACTTGGGCATCTAGTCTTCTTACAAGCTCACCTACGGTGACACTTCTAAGAAGTGGTGATTTAGGCATCACTCCAAACACTTCAATATCCAGATCTTTAAGAGAGGGTATTATTTCATTTTTAACTTTTTCGACTTCTTGCGGCAAAACTCCGTTTAATACAACTCCAGCCAATTTCTCTCCTAATTGTTTTTTCGCATCAAGTAATGCATCCACACTTTTACAATCTTCCCATAAATTCACAATTAAAACTTTCGCATCTAAATCCTTAGCAAGTTGTGGGAGACTTAAGCCATAAATCATACCCTCATGAAGACTTCCGGCTGCCTCTAAAATATTCAGACCTTCAAAATCATCATTAACCAATCCTTCAATCTGATCAAAACCTTTTCCTGGGAGTAAGTCTTTATTGAAGATTCTTTTTTCAGCTGAGATATTATCCAATAATCCTACTGAAGAAATTAAATTCTCCTCTTCGATATTTAATGTTGATCCTATAAATTTAACATCATCATCTATTAATCCTTCATAAGACATTGAGGGAAGATTAGTAAGTTCAATACATGTTGCTAAAGGCTTTCCTATGCGTACTTTTTTTTTCTTCTGTAAAAGTTTGTTTGCTATCCCAAGAACCATTGCAGACTTACCACTAAATGGCTCACATGAGCCAATTAATAATATATCGCTCATAATTTTGTAAATTATTTGTTAATAGGTTTAAGATAATATTTTTTTTAGAACTAAACAAATATTTATTTATGAGTTTTAATCAAATAAAAAAATAAATAATCTTTTTTTGGTAAATTTATTTTAATTCTTAGGTATCTCACAAACATCAATAAAAATGATAAATCCAACCAAAAACGAAAAAACTATAGGGATTACTGGAGCCTCAGGTGCGCTAGGGAAAGAATTAACAAAGTTGTTTCGTCAAAAAGGATATAAAGTTATTGGATTTACTCATAGTAAAACTAATTATGAAATAAATCTTGAATCTCCAAATGAATGGATCAAATGGGAATGTGGGAAGGAGTCGTCATTAAAAAAACAACTAGAAAATATAGACATTTTAATTTTGAATCATGGTATTTATGATTTGAGTAGAGAAAATTCCAATTATGAAAACTCAATAGAGATAAATGCATTAAGCAAATTCAAATTTTTACATTTATTTGAAGATATTGCTCTAAGCAATGATTCAATAACAAAAAAAGAGATTTGGATAAATACATCTGAAGCAGAAATATTACCCGCCCTAAATCCTTCATATGAGATTAGTAAATCCCTTATTGGTCAATTAGTTTCTTTCAAAAAAAATCTTCTGGATAAAAATACAAAGAAAAAATTAATAATAAAAAAAATCATTTTAGGGCCTTTTAAATCAGAACTAAATCCTCTCGGAATAATGAGTCCAAAATTTGTTTCTAGAAAAATTTATGATTTAGCTAATTCAAAAAATTATTTAGTAATAATTAGTCCAAACCCTTTAACCTATATACTTTTCCCACTGAAAGAATTTTTTAATTTTTTGTATTGCCAAATTATCTATAAGTACAAATCTTAGTCTCTAGAATTCTCGATCCGTCAATATTTCAATACCATCTTTTAAAACAACTATTGTATGCTCCCATTGGGCCGATAGTTTTCCATCTTTTGTTATTACTGTCCATCTATCATTTAGTGTTTTGCAAAATTTAGTCCCTTCATTAACAATAGGTTCCACAGCTAAAGTCATACCTTCACGAAGGACGACATTGGGCAATTCTTTGGTCCGAAAATTAAATACCGATGGTTCTTCATGAAGATTTCTTCCAACTCCATGGCCTGTATAGTCTTCTACAACACTAAAGCCATTTTTTACAACGGTGTCTTCGATTTCCCCAGCCACATCTAGAAGTGTATTCCCTGCCTTGATTTTCGAAAGCCCCGCATACAGTGCTTTATAAGCTATGTCACTAAGTTTTTGAGCCTTTGGACTAACTTCTCCTACACAAATTGATATACAACTATCTCCATGGAAACCATCTAAATATGCTCCTGTATCAATTTTAACCAAGTCACCATTTTTAATTATTTTATTTTTACTTGGAATCCCGTGGACAACCTCATTATTAATACTAGAACAAATACTAGAAGGGAATCCATGGTAGCCCTTAAAACTTGGCACAGCTCCAAAACTTTTTATCCTCTTTTCTGCGAAATCATCTAAATCTTTTGTACTCATTCCTGGTTTAATTAAGTCATTAATTTCCCTCAAAACAGTTGCTACAATCCTGCTAGATTTTTTCATCAAATTTATTTCCCGTGAAGACTTTATTTCGATTCCTCTTCTCCTCTGAATAAAAGGAACTTGATCATTAGCTTTTGAATTATTTTTATTTAACAAAAGATCTGCAAAATGTCTCATTGGAATAAATAATAGTAATAGGTAAATATCTTCAAAATAGCCTTTATGGTCTTGGCTACCTTAAATCTATCAATAACAATGGGAAAGAAACAAAAATGAAAACTTTATTTAATTCTAGGCAATTTCATAAGGCTTTGGCGCCTTGGGTTTTTCTTCCATTATTTCTATCTTCAATTACTGGCCTTCTTTATAGGGTTTCAAAAGATTTACTAGGTTACTCTAGAGAACAAGTTCATTGGTTAATGTCGCTCCATGAGGGGGAATGGCTGGGAGATAATGGAGAACTTATATACGTAATATTGAATTCCCTTGGAGTTTTATGGATGCTCGTAACAGGATTCCAAATGTTTTCAAAAACAATTTCATTTACCAAAAAGGTTACTAAAGGCGAGTCAAAAGGTTAAGATATAGAACTTGTAGGACAAAAAAGACCAAAATGGCCAAAGAGAAACAAGAGAAGGAATTAGAAACCAGTATTAAAGCTGACGCGTCAGTTGATGTAGCAGTTGAAAAAAAAGAAAAAAATACGGTTTCTGAGACTACACAAACCTTAAGCGCATCCAATCTTATTAAGGATTTTGAGAATGAACAATTAAAAAAAGAATTACCCGAAATATATGTTGGGGACACTGTTAAAGTTGGAGTAAAAATTACAGAGGGTAATAAAGAAAGAGTCCAACCTTATGAAGGCGTTGTTATAGCAAAAAGGCATGGAGGTATTAACCAGACTATTACGGTTAGAAGAATTTTTCAGGGTATAGGTGTTGAAAGAATATTTATGCTACATAGTCCACAAGTTGCCTCTCTAAAAGTTGAACGTAGAGGTAAAGTAAGAAGAGCTAAGTTATTCTATCTGAGAGATAGAGTAGGAAAAGCTACTCGCGTAAAACAACGCTTTGATCGATAAAGTTGTAAATTAATCAACTTATTGGTCACAAAGACGCTTATAATCATTTAAATGCGTCGTTAGTTCAGTTGGTAGAACGCAGGTCTCCAAAACCTGATGTCGGGGGTTCAAGTCCTCCACGACGCGTTTAATCAACATTATGTAAATCATTTTTTCATAAGATGGAGTTAGATCTTCAACCTGGGGACGTAGTTAAAGTCCTCGAATCAGCAGCTTTAGGATGGGTTCGTGCAAGAGTCATCAGAGTTAAGTCTGGTGGGAGAGTTGTCGTGCAAAGTGACCAAGGCAGAGAATTTACCGCTAGAGGCAATCAAGTTAGGTTGATTGAACCTGCTGGGTTTAGACCTCAAAAATAAATATTTTGTTTAAACTAAGGCAACTGTAAAATTAACTATCTCTGTAAATCCTCAAATTAATAAATGTTTTTTATTACAACACCATAAATTGAGTATTATGATCTGATAATTTTAAGAATGAAGTTCTAAATAAATTTAGAACAAAACTCTGGGACCGTAGTTCAACTGGTTAGAGCACCGCCCTGTCACGGCGGAAGTTGCGGGTTCGAATCCCGTCGGTCCCGTTTTTTCTAAAAGAAATTTGGAAAAACGATTAAGACTAGCCCCGAGTCCAACGGGTTTATTTCATATTGGTACAGCGCGAACAGCATTATTCAACTGGTTATATGCAAAAAATATAGGCGGAAGGTTTCTTATCAGGATAGAAGATACAGATTTTCTTCGATCTAAATCTGAATATACAAAAAATATATTAGAGGGCTTGAAATGGCTTGGACTTAAATGGGATGAAGAACCTATAAAGCAAAGTGACCGAATTTCGATTCACAAAAATTACATCAAAAAGCTACTGGAATGTGGAGCTGCATATAGATGCTTTACAACAGAAGATGAGATTTCTGAATTAAGAGAAGAACAAAAAAAGAGAGGGTTACCGCCAAAGCATGATAATAGACACAGAAGTCTTTCAAAAGAAGAAATAGAAAATTTCATATCTCAAGGGAGGACTTCAGTAATAAGGTTTAAGATTGAAGAAAAAATTGAAATTAAATGGGTAGATCAGATAAGAGGAGAAATCAAATGGCAAGGGAAGGACTTGGGTGGTGATTTAGTTTTGTCAAGGAGGGCAAAGGGATATGAGATTGGAGATCCTTTGTATAATCTTGCAGTTGTAGTTGATGATAATTTCATGAATATTTCTCATGTTGTAAGGGGTGAAGATCATATCTCGAACACCGCAAAACAAATATTGATTTATAAAGCATTAAATTTTAATTTGCCGACTTTTTCGCATACACCCTTAATACTGAATAGTGAAGGGAAAAAATTATCTAAAAGAGATTGCGTGACCTCAATCGACGAATTTAGAGATATGGGATATTTACCTGAAGCCTTATCAAACTATATGGCCTTTTTAGGTTGGTCTCCAAAATCTGCCGACAGAGAAATACTTTCACTTGATGAGATATCTGAAATTTTTGACTTATCAGACATAAATAAAGCTGGGGCTAAATTCAGTTGGGAAAAACTCAATTGGATTAATTCTCAATATATAAAAAATATGGAATCAATAAAGTTAAGTGTGATCATGAGGAATTACTGGGATGAAAATGGTTGGGTACCGCCATCACAAGAATGGGCACACAAATTAGCAATTTTGCTTAGAGACTCTATGACTCTTTTAAAAGATGCCATTGATCAATCAAAACCATTTTTCTTAATCCCTAAAATTCAAAAAGAAGGTCAAGATTTTCTGGAAAGCAAGGATAGTAAGGCATCTCTAAAACTAATCTTAAATTATTTAACTGAGCAAAACATTATAAAACTAGAAAAAGAGAAAGCCAAAGAAATAATAAACGAAATCTCAAAAATTCATAATGTTAAAAAAGGGATATTAATGAAATCATTAAGAGTGGCTTTTTTTGGATCTCTCAGTGGGCCAGATTTAATTCAAAGTTGGGAGCTTTTCTCAGAGATTAAAACTGATAGATCTCGAATTGAAAGATGTCTTAAATCAACCTAAATTATTTTTTTTGTTCTAATTCAAGCCTGCTCGCCAAAGGTTTAGCGGAAAGACCTTGTATTCCTACTGTCATTAAAATAGTAAGAAAAACTAAACCTTGGAGACGACCAGCACCAAGGATACCAGCCTGCTCTAGTCTTATAGAGAAAAGAGAAGCTACTGCTGCAGTAACAATACCTCTTGGGGCTAACCAGGCTAAAAATATTTTTTCTTTTAAGTTCAATTCTCTACCCATAGTTGCTATCCATATAGAGATAGGGCGAACAATTACCATCAACATAAAAACGCAAACTACACCTCCCCAGCCAAGGGGACTTAATTCACCCCAAGAAACGTCAGCGGCCAAAAGAGGGAAAAGAACTGTTATTGCTAATTGAGCTAATTCACCTATCAGATTATCCAATCTCTCCTTATCTATAACTTCTCTTTTGCCCACAACGAAACCTGCTGCGACAGAAGCCGGCAAGCCTGATTCTGGCAAAAAATATTCGCAAATTCCATACACAAGGAAAATAAATCCAAGCGTAACTTGAAGCTCTATTCCAAATGAGGCTTCATTTTTTATTTTTTTTAAAATTTCTGATAGCAACCATCCTGTACTTAATCCGATTAAGACTCCTCCTCCTAATCTTTGCATTAATGCTATAAAAACCTCATTAATCCCACGAAGATCCCCTAAAGTCAGTTCTAAAAGCAGTAATGCAAGTACTGCACCAATTGGTTCAAGCAACAACCCCTCAGCTTTTAAAACCTCTGAGAGTGGGGAAGCTAATTTTATTTGCTCCACTAATGGAGTTACAACTGTTGGTCCAGTAGCTAGAACGATAGCACTATATATTCCTGCAACTTGCCATGATAGGCCTGCCAGCCAATGAGCAATAAAAATTCCAGCTGATAATGAAATAAAAAGTCTTACCAATGAAATTTTCAAAACAGTATTTCTTATATTCCCCTCAGGCAGTTTTAAATTTAGCCCCCCTTCAAAAAGAACCAAACAGACTAGAAGCCCTACAATAGTTTCGAGCCCTTGGCCAAGATCTAAGGGCTCGACCAGTCCTAAACCTGATCTTCCTATAAGCAATCCAGAAAGCAATAAAATAACAACGCTGGGGAATCCTGTTAAAGAAGAAAATAATCGCGCGCAAGCACCTGCAAATACAGTTATCCCCCAAAGTAATCCAAGCCTTTCAGGCGTCATGAAAAATATATATTGTAGAAATATTTATTATTTTGATTAAATCAACAATCTTATCTGAAGTCCAATAAATACAATACTTTTTAATTTAATTAATCAGCTGAATAAGAGTAATTTTATTAAGTCAATCAAAACTACTTTTAAGTCAAATGAATTTGAATTCTTTTAAGAAAGTTGGCTTATTAAAGCAATAATTATAAAAATAATTCCTATACCAACCGTCGCCATCCTTCCATTCCATATTTCAGCTTGAGGGGTAAAACCTCTTTTCCACAAATTCAGTTCCTTTTTATCAACGAAGTTTTTTGTCTCTTTAATCTCGATTTTATTTTGTTTGTTCATTGAATTAAAAAGGGGGTTTTTCTTCATAAAGGGTATTTGCTTGTTCAATTGACAGTCTTCCTGCGACACCTAATTTAAGGGAACTAAAATGATCCCTAAATTTGAGCCTGAACAACGCCGCCGCTCCAATCATTGCCGCATTATCTGTACAAAGATTAATGGGAGCTAAATGAACTTTAATAGATTTTTTACTAGCTTCACTAATCATCATTTTTCTTAATGTATTGTTAGCAGCAACCCCCCCAACTACAACAACATTATCCAAGCTATGATCTTCTGCGCATTTTATTGTTCTCTCAACCAAGACCTCTGCCACTACTCTCTCAAAACTTGCAGCAACATCAGGGATTGGAACGGTCTTACCATCCAAATTTATTCTCTCGACTAATCTTAATACGGCAGTTTTTAGACCACTAAAAGAAAAATCATACTTAAGAAATCCACCTTTTTTATCAGAAATCCTACATTTTGGTAAATTAAATTTCATTGGGTCCCCATTTTTAGCAATCTTTTCAATTGCCGGTCCTCCTGGATAATTAAGGCCTAATAGTCTACCAACTTTATCAAAGGCTTCTCCAGCAGCATCATCAAAACTTTTCCCAAGTCTCTGCATTCCCCTTTTATCATCAACCTTTATCAATTCAGTATGCCCGCCGCTAACAAGTAATGTAAGAAAAGATTTCTTTGGATAATTTTCTGAAAATAGAATTGAAGATAAATGCCCCTCCAAATGATGAATTCCCAAAAATGGTTTTGAATGTAACATACAGAGTGATCTTGCAGTTATAGAGCCAACTCGTAAACAACCAACTAATCCAGGAGCTACAGTTGCTGCAATATAATCGACTTCCTCAATTTTGATTTTTGATTCTTCTAAAGCCCTATCTAAAACAAAAGGTAATAACTCTAAATGCTTTCTAGCTGCAAGTTCAGGAACAACTCCTCCCCATTTTGAATGATCTTCAATTTGAGAAGCAACTATATTTGAATGTATTCTGAAAGTATCGCCAATATTAGAAACTATTGAGACAGATGTCTCATCACAACTTGTTTCAATAGCTAAAACTTTATGCATATTTGATTCAACTTGTTCTATCTTAATATTAATTTCTTACTTAACACACTATAAGGAATTAAAGATTGCAACTTATGAAATTCTTTTTTTCAATCATAACCTCAGTTTTTCTGTTCCTCGGAATTACTCCAACTGCTCTAGCTGCAAATGGGCCAGCCTTAAACGCAGATAGAGCTAGTACTGAATATACTGCTTCAGCCCTTACAAAATGCTCTGAAAATCCTAAATTCATTGAGAGATCAAATTCTGCAACTACTCAAAAAGACA
>CACKJL010000032.1 GCA_902600395.1 uncultured Prochlorococcus sp.
GGAGAGAGAACTGCAGAAGATATCAAGATTAAAATAGGATCTGCATTTCCAGATGATGATTTTGATAAAACCACGTTAGAGGTTAGAGGTTTACATCTTTTATCTGGTCTACCTAGGTCAGTAACTTTGACATCAGGAGAAATCAGAGAAGCCATGGCTGAAACACTTAGCAAAATAGTGGAAGCTGTAAAAAGAACTTTAGAGCGAACCCCCCCTGAACTTGCTGCAGACATAGTTGATAGGGGGATTATGCTTGCAGGAGGTGGAGCATTGGTGAGAGGAATTAATGATTTATTGAGTGATGAAACGGGAATTTTTACTCACATAGCAGAAAACCCACTGCTTTGCGTAGTGAATGGTTGTGGAGAGGTTTTGGATGATTTTAAAAAACTGAAAAAAGTTGTTGACACTCCAGAATTTATAAGGAATGCCATCCGAGATTAATGTTTATGTTAGGTATCCGACGAATTTCAACTAGTCGTTGGTGGCATAAAAAGAAAAATTGGCTACTATTTGCAATTTTTTTATTTTTGGTTTTTGTGAGGATATCAAAAGGAGCTTTTTATAAAGATTTTTATTATTTTATTTCAAAGCCTTTTTGGCCTGGTCAATTTCAAAAAGAAATTGTTCTTGAGAGTATTGATCAAGAATATTTAATAAAGTTGAATCTTCTTCAGAAAGATAATACAAGATTGCGAGAAATCTTATCTCTTCAAGAATCATCAAATGATTATCGTATTTCAGCTGCAGTAATTTCGAGAAAAACAGGAAGTTGGTGGAGACAAATAATTTTAAACAAAGGTTCAAAGGACGGAGTAGAAATTGGTAATATTGTTGTTGGTCCAGGTGGATTATTAGGCAGAGTAAAGAATACTTCTTTATTCACTTCAACGGTAACTTTAATAACTTCTCCAGATAGTAAGTTAGGTGTTTGGGTGGATAGAATTCAAATTAATGGATTACTTGTGGGTTTAGGAGATGATGATCCTAGCCTAATACTTTATTCAAAAGATGCTGATATTAAAGTCGGAGATTTTGTTTCATCATCTCCTGCTAGTACATTACTACCTCCAAATATCCCTATTGGTATTGTCCAATCTGTAGATGAGACATTGAAATCAAAAAAAACTGCAAAAATTTCACTTTCAGCAAAACCTCATGTAATTGATTGGGTACAAATTTTGAAAGCAAATATTTATGAATAAATTTTTTACAAAAATATTATCCTTTATAAGCTTTATTTTTATTCCAATTATTTTTTTGTGGCACCCTAACTGGCTTGGATTTTTAGGTGTTCAGCCATATTGGCCGTTATTTTGGTTATTGCCTTGGTCAATGCTTAATGGATCAATCAATGGATCAATATTTGGTTTGTTTTTAGGTCTCATTTTAGATTCTCTAACTTTAGATTATAGTTTTACTCAAGTACCAGGTTTAATTTTTTGTGGGTTTTTGTTTGGGAGAATTAAATTAAATAGCGATATTTTGGTGGGACATTTTGGGTATGGTTTAATTTGTTGTTTTGGAAGTTTTTTATGTGGGACTCTTTATTTTTTACAAATTTTGTTTAGAAATTTTTCAGATATTAATTCTTTAATGTTGATTCCCAATGTTAAAAATATTTTAACGCAAGTTTTTTTGACAGGTTTTTATGCTCCTTTTATTTGCTCTCAACTTTTAAGAATGTTTAAATTTTCAAGAAGAAAATTCCAGTAATAAATTTCCCAGAAGGTAAAAGTGTTTGAAAAAATATAAAAATTTTTCAAACTTTTTAAAATGTTTGTAAACCTAAGGAATATCTCTTTGAGGGTTCGTAATGTTATATTTTTAATTGTTAGAATAAATATTCAATGCAATAGATCTTTGCTTTGAAATATCAAGAAAAATCATTTAACTATGTCAAAAGCAAGAATTTTAGTTGTTGATGATGAACCAGCAGTTTTGAAGGTATTAGTTACGAGGCTTCAACTAGCTGGATATCAAGTGTATTCAGCTACTAACGGCGAAGAAGCTCTTGAGTCTTTTCACAGAGATTCCCCAGATTTGATAGTTCTTGATGTTATGCTTCCAAAAATGGATGGATTTGCTGTTTGTAGAAGAATTAGAGCTGAATCAGTAGTTCCAATAATATTCTTAACCGCTCTAGAGGCTATTTCAGAGAGAGTTGCAGGTTTGGATTTAGGAGCTGATGATTACTTATCTAAACCATTTAGCCCAAAAGAGTTAGAGGCGAGAATAGCTACTATTTTGAGAAGAATGGGTCCAACTGTTTCTGTCACTGAAACTAAAGAAGTTCCTTCAGGAAAAGGAGTTATGAAATTTGGAAGTTTAGTTGTTGATACTAATCGCAGACAAGTTTCTAGAGCAGGAGACAGAATCAGCCTGACTTATACTGAATTTAGCCTCCTAGAATTATTGTTTGATGAGCCTGGTAAGGTTGTCCCGAGAGCAGAAATTTTAGAACAGCTATGGGGTTATCCTCCTCGTAGAGCTGCAGACTTAAGAGTTGTAGATGTATATGTAGCTAGATTAAGAGGTAAATTAGAACCAGATCCAAGAAATCCAGAATTAATATTAACTGTCAGAGGAATTGGTTACGCATCTCAGAGAGTTGGCGAAACAGCAACATCTTTGGCAAGTTGAGCCATAGTCTGATAATTTTATTAAATAAAACAAATATATTAAAGTAAATTTTGTCTGAAATAAAAGAAGCACGCTTACAAAAAGCTAATTCACTCGTTAGTAAAGGATTTGCTTCTTACGCCCAGAGTTTTAGCGTTTCAAATGATATAAGATTTCTTATTAAAGAATTTGATTATTTAGAAAATGGTCAAGAAGAGGACTTCAGCGTTTCTATTGCTGGAAGAGTGATGGCAAAAAGAGTAATGGGTAAAATTGCCTTTTTAACAATAAGCGATCAAGATGGGCAGATTCAGCTTTATATAGATAAAAAGATTATTAATTTAAATTTAGAAAAACAAAAATTACTTTCTTATGAAGATATCAAGGAATTAGTAGATATTGGTGATTGGATAGGTGTCTACGGCACTATTAAAAAAACCAATAAAGGTGAGCTTTCTATTAAAGTAGAAAAATGGGAAATGTTATCCAAATCGTTACAGCCTTTGCCAGATAAATGGCATGGATTGACTGATATTGAAAAAAGATATAGACAACGTTATCTGGATTTAATAGTTAATCCTCACTCTAAAAATGTATTTAAAACAAGAGCAAAATGTATAAGTTTTATAAGAAAATGGCTAGATAACAGAAATTTTTTAGAAATAGAGACTCCAATTTTGCAATCTGAAGCTGGTGGTGCTGAAGCAAGACCATTTATAACTCATCACAATACACTAGATATTCCTCTTTATCTAAGAATAGCTACAGAATTGCATTTAAAAAGAATGGTTGTTGGAGGATTTGAGAAAGTATATGAATTGGGAAGAATCTTCCGTAATGAGGGTATAAGTACAAGGCATAATCCAGAATTTACCTCAGTTGAAATTTATCAAGCTTTTTCTGACTATGTCGATATGATGAATCTAACAGAAGAATTAATTAAAGATATCGTTGCTGATGCATGTGGGTCTTTAATTATAAATTATCAAAATAAAGAAATTGATTTTTCTAAACCTTGGACAAGAATATCTATGAAAGATATTGTCAAAAAATATACAGGGATTGATTTTGATTCTTTCAGTGGAGACTTTCAACTAGCAAAACAAGCCGTTAAAAGTATAAATGTTGATTTCTCTAATAAAGTCAATACTATGGGAAGACTTTTAAATGAGGTCTTCGAGCAAAAAGTAGAATCGAAACTTAATGAACCTACTTTTGTAATCGATTATCCTGTTGAAATTTCTCCTTTAGCTAGGCCTCATTTTGATAATAAAGAGATGGTTCAGAGATTTGAATTATTCATTGTTGGTCGCGAACTAGCAAATGCTTTTAGTGAGTTGATAGATCCAGTAGATCAAAGAGAAAGAATGCAATTACAGCAATCTCTTAGAGAGCAAGGAGATCTTGAGGCTCATTGTATAGATGAAGATTTCTTGAATGCTTTAGAGATTGGTATGCCGCCTACTGGAGGATTAGGCATAGGCATTGATAGGCTAATTATGTTAATTACTAATAGCGCATCAATTAGAGATGTAATCCCTTTCCCATTGTTAAAACCAGAAATAACTTCCAAAAAAAATGAAAAATTACCCTTGAATGAAGTAAAATAGATAAATCATTCCAATACGAAATTTTTTAAATGAGTGGTGAACGTGTTGGTTTCCGTTTCAAACACGCGGATGCAGTAGTAAAAAGAAATCCTCAAGGCCGATCAAGAAGAGGATGGGTTATTGAACCAGTCGAGCAAACTACAAGTAGAGGTACTAAAATGCCTGCATATAAAATTCGCTGGAGAGATAGTGAGAGGCCTGAAACAGTATTACAGCATATGTTAATTGCAGATCCAGATCCTTCCCCTCCTCCAAGTTCAGTAAGTTTAGGTTCATAGTTTCAAAATTTCTGCATTATATTTTTATCTTTTTAGTGCAGAGTTGATTTCTTTTTTTATACTTTTTTGTTTTGCATCTTGGCGTTTGTCATGTAATTTTTTCCCTTTGCCGACTCCAATAGTTAGTTTTATCCATGAGCCTTTTAAATAAAGAGATAATGGAACAATAGTCATTCCTTTCTTTTCAGTATTTGATTTCATTTTTATTATTTCTTTTTTATGTAGTAGTAATTTTCTATTTCTTAATGGATCATGATTAAAGAAAGAACCAACATTTTTATGTGGTGAAATGTGAACATTTAATAATAAGATCTCACCATCTCTGAATGAACAGTACCCATCTCTTAAATTTGCTTTTCCGTTTCTAATGGACTTGACTTCAGTCCCTAAAAGCTCAATTCCAGCTTCGATTGTTTCAGATATTGCATATTGAAATTTTGCATATCTATTCTCAGCTAGAAGTTTAAAATTATTTTCTTTATTAGTAGTTTTTTTAACTTTGTTTGAATTTTTTGCCATTTTAGTGATAAAAAATCTTTCTACTCAGAACAATTGCAATTAACCTTTCATTATGGCAATAATTTCTTCCAATATAGACGATAATGACTTTTCTCTTAGTAAAAAAGAGCTTAGGCTAGTTGATTCAAAAATCATTCCAGAAGAAAAGAGAAATAAAAATCTGAACTTAGCTAGGCCTCTTACTTTAAAAGACTTTATTGGCCAAGAAAAACTTAAATCTTCTTTAAGAATAGCTATAGATGCTTCAATTTTTAGAAAAGAACCTTTGGAGCATACTCTTTTATATGGACAGCCTGGTTTAGGTAAGACCACTCTTGCTTTTTTGATAGCCCATGAATTGAATACAAAATGTAGAATAGCTACTGCGCCGGCAATTGAAAGACCTCGCGATATTGTAGGTTTACTTCTTGGATTAAAAGATGGTGAAGTTTTATTTATCGATGAGATACATCGCTTAAATAGGTTAACTGAAGAGTTGTTGTATTCTGCAATGGAAGATTTTAGACTCGACTTAACTATGGGAGCAAATAGAGGAGCCCGTTGCAGAACAATTAATCTTCCTAGGTTTACTCTGATTGGCGCGACAACTAAATTAGCCTCAATAAGTGCACCTTTAAGGGATAGATTTGGTATATCTCAGAAAATAGATCTTTACACATATGATGAGTTAAAACAAATAATAGTTAATTTCTCCAGATTAATAAACCTCAATATAGATGATGAAGCATCTTATGATTTAGCAAAGATATCTAGAGGGACTCCAAGAATTGCTTTAAGATTATTAAGAAGAGTTAGAGATTATGCTCAAGTTGTTCATAAAAGTAATGCGATCTCAGTGAATTTAATAAAACAAGCTTTAGATTCTTACCAAATAGACGAAAAAGGATTGGATTCTTTGGATAGACAGTATTTATCTTTTCTTAACCAAAACAATAATATTCCAACTGGCCTTGATTCAATTGCAGCTGGCTTGGGTGATGATTCTTCAATGTTAGAATTTGTAGTTGAACCATATTTAATCAAAATTGGTTTTCTTACGAGAACTCCTCGAGGAAGATTGCTTACTGCTTTAGGAAAAAAGTACATTGATAAAAAAAATGATAACTTTTAAAAAAGTTAAGGTTTGTTTTTTAATAATTTTTGTTTTCTTGAATATTTTTTATATTGCACCATGCTATTCATTATCCTTTAGAGAGGATTTGTTTAAACATGCATTAGATCTAAGTTCAGACGGAAAATTTAATCTCGCTTTACAAGAATGGAATCAATATCTCGATTCTTATCCTGATGATGCTGCAGGTTTGAGCAATAGAGGAAATGTAAGACTTGTTATAGGGGATGTAAAAGGATCAATAGATGACCAAAATAAGGCAATAAGTTTGAATCCTAGTGAGATAGATCCCTACATTAACAGGGGTATAGCAGAGGAAACATTGGGTTTATGGTCGCAAGCGAAAAAAGATTATATGTTCGTTATTTCGCAAGATACTAAAAATTTCTCTGCTTTATATAATCTGGCTAATGTAGAAGGATCTACATCACATTGGGAAAAGGCAAGAGATTTATTTTCAAAAGCTGCTTTATATAATCCTGGATTTGCAATGGCTAGATCGAGTATGGCATTAGCAGATTTCCAGTTGGGGAACATTGATGAATCTGAAAAAGAATTAAAAAAATTGATTAGACGTTATCCAACTTTTGCAGATGCTAGGGCAGCTTTAACAGCTTTGAATTGGTCCAAGGGTGAATCTGGGCAAGCCGAGAGTAATTGGATAGCGGTAACTGAGTTAGATCCTAGATATAGTGATGAAGAATGGTTGGAAAAAATAAGAAGATGGCCTCCTCAACCAATAAGAGATTTAATGAACTTTATCGATTTAAAATAAGTAATGAATAGAGATCAGTTTTATAAAAAAATTGATTCGTTTAATGATGAATTAATTAACTTAAGAAGACATATCCATGCACATCCCGAATTAAGTGGACTTGAAAATCAAACAGCGATCTTGATAAGTGGTTTTTTAAAAAATATTGGTTGGAATGTTAGAGAATCTATCGGCAGGACAGGAGTTATAGCTGATTATGGCCCCTTAAATAAGGGCATTATAGGTTTAAGAGTAGATATGGATGCTTTGCCAATATTTGAGGAAACTAAATTAAGTTTTTCTTCAAAAGTAGATGGTGTTATGCATGCCTGCGGTCACGATTTGCATATATCTATTGGATTGGGGGTGGCAAAAATTATTAAGGATTTGAAACTAAATTTTGGGACTAGAATAATTTTTCAGCCCGCTGAAGAAATTGCGAGCGGAGCTAGATGGATGATTAAGGATGGGGCAATTAATGGTTTAACTCATATTTTGGGAGTTCATGTCTACCCTGATTTGTCCGTAGGGACTATTGGCATAAAGGAGGGTAGTTTAACTGCAGCTGCTGGAGAACTTAAGGTAGAGATTAAAGGAAAATCAGGACATGGTGCTCGACCTCATGAAGGAGTTGATGCTATTTGGGCGGCTTCTAAGGTTATCTCGGGACTTCAAGAATCAATAACGCGGAAGTTAGACCCTTTAGACCCTGTAGTAATAACTTTTGGGAAAATAAATGGTGGCAATGCATTCAATGTTCTTGCAGAAAAGGTTAATTTAATTGGTACGGTAAGATGCACTAATCGTAAACTATTTAATAATATTGCTAGTTGGCTCAATGAAAATATCACTTCTTTAGCTAATAGTTGTGGAGCTGAAGCAAAAGTAATATTTAGAGAAATCACTCCTGCAGTTAACAATAATTCTGAAATTAATAGAATCCTTAGAGATTCGGGAATTAAGGTTTTGGGTCAAGAAAATGTTATCGAATTACAAAAACCATCATTAGGAGCTGAAGATTTTGCTGAATTTTTAAAAGAGATTCCAGGCGCTATGTTTAGGCTTGGAGTTTCGAGTGCAAATGGATGTGCTCCTCTTCATAGTTCTAAATTTGATCCAGATGAGAGAGCTATTGCTGTTGGAATTAAAGTGATAACAGAATCCATAGTAAAATTAAACAATGAAAAAATTAATGAAATTGGTAAATGAAAAATAATAAAAGAATTATTTTATCTTTTGTGGGTCCTTTCATGATTCTAATATCTTCTATCGGATTAATATTTAGGGACAATGCCAGGAAGATTTTTTATTTACCTATTGGTTTAATGGGGAGTGTAATTATTTTGGAGAAGGGTTTAAGTAGACAATTGGATAGGAAAAATATTTTAAAAAAGATAAAGTCTTATCAAAAAGCTAAATAAAATCATTTTATTTATTTTTACGAAATATGAGATGACTATTTTTTAGAAAAGAGCTATTAATAAGATTAATACTAGGGGTGCTAAGAATTTCAACTTAGCTGAGATCATACCCTTTGAACCTGAATCATTAACCTTGATGCAGGGAAGTGAAGATTTGATCGAACTTTAGTAATAACACTTTTAAAAAATTTGTAAATTATGAGAAGTTCGTGGATTAAGCCTCGCCTTGGGAAAGACAATGTAACACAGATGAACTATGCGAGAAACGGATATATCACTGAAGAAATGGATTTTGTTGCTAAAAAAGAAAATCTTCCTTCTTCTTTAATAATGGAAGAAGTGGCAAGAGGAAGATTAATTATCCCAGCAAATATTAATCATTTGAATCTTGAGCCAATGTCTATAGGTATTGCTGCTAGATGCAAAGTTAATGCCAATATTGGTGCTTCCCCTAATGCAAGTGATATCAATGAAGAAGTAGAGAAGCTAAAACTGGCAGTTAAATATGGCGCTGATACAGTTATGGATCTTTCTACAGGAGGAGTAAATTTAGATGAAGTACGGCAAGCAATCATTCATGAATCTACTGTTCCCATTGGAACAGTTCCTGTTTATCAAGCATTAGAAAGTGTACATGGTTCAATAGATAAATTAACTGAAGACGATTTTCTTCATATTATTGAAAAACATTGTCAGCAGGGCGTAGATTATCAAACTATTCATGCTGGGCTATTAATAGAGCATTTGCCGAAAGTCAAAGGAAGAATTACTGGAATTGTCAGTAGGGGGGGTGGTATTTTAGCCCAATGGATGTTACATCATTTTAAGCAAAATCCTCTTTATACAAGGTTTGATGACATTTGTGAGATTTTTAAGAAATATGATTGTACTTTTTCTCTAGGAGATTCATTAAGGCCTGGATGCTTGCATGATGCTTCTGATGATGCTCAGCTAGCTGAATTGAAGACATTAGGTGAGCTTACTCGAAGAGCATGGGAACATAATGTTCAAGTAATGGTCGAGGGTCCTGGACATGTACCTATGGATCAAATTGAGTTTAATGTGAGAAAGCAAATGGAAGAATGTTCAGAAGCTCCTTTTTATGTGCTTGGTCCATTAGTGACAGATATATCTCCTGGTTATGACCATATATCTAGTGCTATTGGGGCGGCAATGGCAGGGTGGTATGGAACTTCTATGTTATGTTATGTAACGCCAAAAGAACATCTGGGTCTACCTAATGCAGAAGATGTAAGAGAAGGCTTAATTGCTTATAAAATAGCTGCTCACGCTGCTGATATAGCAAGACATAGAGCTGGAGCTCGTGATCGAGATGATGAACTTAGTCATGCAAGGTATAACTTTGATTGGAATAAACAATTCGAGCTTTCATTAGATCCGGAAAGGGCAAAGCAGTATCACGATGAGACACTGCCTGAAGAAATCTTCAAAAAGGCGGAGTTTTGTTCAATGTGTGGGCCTAAACATTGTCCAATGAATTCAAAGATTTCTGATGACTCTCTTGATCAGTTAAAAGATAAGCTAGAAGAATGCAATACTTCAGTGTAGTTATCAATTAGTAGTTATAGAATTTCCTTCGTCTTATTAACTACGTTTTCGACCGTAAATCCAAAATTTTTCATACATTCTCCACCTGGCGCTGATGCACCAAATCTGTCCATGGTAATACAAATTCCATCAAAACCTGTATATTTATGCCAACCAAATGAATGGGCAGCTTCTACTACAACTCTCTTTTTCACACTACTAGGTAAAACACTTTCTTTGTAAGATTCTTCTTGTTCTTCAAAAAGTTCCACACAAGGCATAGAAACAACTCTAATTTTTTTACCTAAGCTTGAAATTTCCTTACTTGCTTCAATGCAAAGATTAAGTTCACTTCCAGTACCAATAAAAATTAGATCTGGTGTTCCTACACAATCGGAAACTACATAACCTCCTAAAGCAACTTTGTCGATCGAAGTATTTTCTTGATTTGGCATACCTTGTCTACTTAAACAAAGGGCAGAAGGTCTTTTTCGATTTTGAATAGCAAGCTTATAAGCTCCACTAGTTTCATTACCATCTCCTGGCCTGAAAACTAGCATATTAGGCATGGCTCGAAGAGAAGGGATTGTTTCAATAGGTTGATGTGTTGGGCCATCTTCTCCTACACCTATTGAATCGTGAGTTAAGACATAGATTACTCCTAATTCGCTTAGTGCTGAAAGCCTCATTGAGCCTCTCATGTAATCGGCGAAAACAAGGAAGGTTCCACCGTAAGGGATAAGACCACTATTGTGATAGGCAATGCCATTAAGTACAGCTGCCATTGCATGCTCTCGTACACCAAAATGTAAATATCTTTTTTCGGGGCTATGTGGCTGGAAGGATCCAGTCTCTCCCTTGATATCTGTGTAATTAGAGTGAGTTAAATCTGCAGATCCACCAATTAATTCAGGTAGATTAGGACCTAGAGCACCCAAACATATTTGTGAATGCTTTCTTGTGGCTAAACCTTTATCATCAGGCGAATATGAGGGGAGATCTGAGTCCCAATTCTCAGGTAATTGACCCTCTAACATTCTTTTTAACTCGACTCCTTCAGCGGGATATTTTTTTTGATATTCTTCAAATTTAGAATCCCATTCTTTCTCCAAATTTTCACCTTTGTTTATTGATTTTCTAAAATGCGCATATACCTCGTCTGGTATTTCAAATGGTGGATATTCCCAATTTAGAAACTCTCTAGTTAATTCAGCTTCTTCTGCCCCAACCGCTGCCCCATGAATTCCAGCGGTATCTGATTTATTAGGTGAACCATAACCTATAGTTGTAGATATTTTTATAATCGAAGGCTTGTCGGTAATTGATTTTGCTTGTTCGATTGCTTCAGTGATTCCTTTAACATCATGATTCCCATCTTTAACATGTTGTACATGCCATCCAT
>CACKJL010000033.1 GCA_902600395.1 uncultured Prochlorococcus sp.
ATTTAATGAATCAATCCCAAATCTATGGACCCACTTAAGAACAACATTTTCTTTAAGCAAAAAATTATTTTCTAAAGAGGCTTGTTTAAAAACTTCTATTAAATGATTTTTTAAAAGCATAAAATTTCTAATTTAACTTTCTATTTAACAGAGGCCTTATAATAATCAAGGAAAAAACTGTTAAAGAAAATAAAATTGAGATACAACTCTTACAAGTTAAATCACCATATGGGGCATGTAAAGCCACTAATTCTAAATCCATAGTTTGTGTATATGCAGTCCTAATAGGTTCAATAGCAAAAGTTAATGGATTTAATGAAGCCAACCAGCCCAACCAATTTGGCATAAAAGAGATTGGAGCTAAAGCAGTGCTCGCAAATAGAAGAGGTAAATTTATTACGAATATAAGAGCGATTAATTCAATATGTCCCGGCAAAACAAACGCTAAACATAAACTTATTGATGTCACAAAAAGAACTAGTAAAATTAGTGTTGTAAATACAATTCCTAAACCATATAAGTTGGGCCATCCATAGCCCAAAATGTAT
This sequence comes from uncultured Prochlorococcus sp., assembly GCA_902600395.1. Classification (GTDB taxonomy): domain Bacteria; phylum Cyanobacteriota; class Cyanobacteriia; order PCC-6307; family Cyanobiaceae; genus Prochlorococcus_A. The sequence continues at coordinate 549 of CACKJL010000033.1, forward strand.
GAAACAATCATTATTACAATACTCTGAACAAAGCTCAAGATTGTTATGTAAAAAAAAGAAGATAAAACTATGGATAATCTACTGGTTAAAGGAGCAACAAGTAATCTATTAAGAAATCCAAACTCTCTATCAAACATTAAAGGAAGACCAGAGTTTAGGGCTCCGCTGAAAGCAGTAAAAACAATAAGTCCTGCTCCTAAAAAATTCCCATAAGAATCAACTCCTGGTAAAAAACCTTCAGGAGCTTTAGAGAATAATGCCCCAAATAAAAAAAGCCAAATTATTGGTTGTAATATTCCTGCTAAAAGAGTTGATGGTCTTCTTTTTAATTGAATAAATAATCTCTTTGTTAAGGCAAATGTTTCTTGATATAAAAAAAATAAATTATACTGTTGTAATTCCATAATTAGCAGTAATTAGTATTCATTATAGTTAGTTAACCAAAAGTTTTTTATCGCATGGATTGCTTTGATTCTTTTTTTAGGTCTCTTTTCCCTGCCATAGAAATTTCAGCATCCAATAATGTTTTCCCAGTTGCCTGAAGATATACATCATCCAAGCTTGGCTGACTTTGGGTAAGAGAAAAAATTTCAAACTTTGAGAAAGCCAATTCCACTTTTAGTTTCGTAAGTAAATCTTTTTGCTTATCTATTACGAAATTTATCGAGAAACCTTGAGCTTCATTAATGATGATCTGACTAATTCCATCTATTGAAGATAAGATTTTACATATATTTTTTGCTTCTTCCTGATTACTAAATTCTCTTACTTTCAAAGTTACTCTATCTCCTCCTAATTTATTTTTGAGTTCAACAGGAGTCCCTTTTGCAATAACTCTTCCATCATCAATTATCACTAATCTGTCTGCCAATTTATCTATTTCATCAAGATAGTGACTACTTAAAATAATGGTCATTCCATTATTTCTCAAATCCTTCAAAAGTTGCCATATAATATTTCTACTTTCAATATCTAAACCAACCGTAGGTTCGTCCAAAATTAATACTTGGGGCAAATGTAAAAGTCCAGCTGCTAGATCTATTCTTCTTTTCATTCCCCCAGAATAAGTTCCGCACTTACGATCAATCCAATCATTCATTTCTAATTGATCTATTAATTTATTTATCCTTTCAAATTTTTTATTTTTGTTGATGTGATATAAATCTGATTGAAAATCCAAAAGCTCTCGTCCAGTTAATATTTTATCAAGTGCAATGTCTTGGGCAACATAACCGATTAATTCTCTAATTTTCCTTGAATTTTTTATCAGATTAATATTATTTATAAAAACTTCTCCACTATCAGGCTCTATTAAAGTAGCGAGTATTTTTATTAGTGTTGATTTGCCAGCACCATTTGGACCTAGTATTCCGAATAATGTGCCAGCTTCAATTTCCATCGATAAATTTTTTAATGCATTGATATCTGAATAAGATTTTGAGAGCCCTTTAACTTTTATATAATTCATCAAACTTACTATTTACTTAAAAAACATTTTACATCTAATTTAATTACTAAGCAGGGATACAATAGATAAAAATATTTGCATAGATTGCTGCTCAAATTCTACGGATAGTTGAGTTCTGGAAATCAATAACAAAAGACAAATGCCAAACATGTAGAGAATAGACCACCTAAAAAGAGACTTTGCTCTAGAAAGATCATTAGGAGACTTCTTTAATTCATTTATTAATTGCAAGAGTCTTCCATTAAATGGCAATAACATAATCCCGTATAAGAGACCCCCTTCAGGTAGAGCAAAGACTCCCATAATACTCATTAAAACAGTTGCCCATCCGTAACGGGAAATCGCTTTAGCAGTAAAAACAGATCCTTTAACAGAAGGGAGCATAGGAATACCAACAGATGCATAATCATCCTTCAACAAAATTGCAAGTGCCCAAAAATGAGCTGGGGTCCATAACATTACTAAACCAAACAACCACCAACCACTAAGACCTACATGCCCTGTGGCAGCAGACGCTCCAACTAAGGGTGGTATCGCACCAGCAACTCCTCCGAAAACAATGTTTTTTGTTGTACGAGGTTTCAAAATAACTGTATATAAAATTACGTAGCTGAATAAACCAAGAAGAGTTAAACCCGCAGCCAAATAATTGACACCACTTACTAAGAGCATCGAAGCTGCCAAAGTACATGATACGGCGGCTAAAAATACAGTCTCAGATGACAACTTTCCTGCTGGCAAGGCTCTTTTGCTAGTTCTTGTCATCCTCTTATCTAATTCCATTTCCCACAAGCAATTGAGAGCTCCTGCTGCTGCTGCTGCCAAAGCGCCTCCTCCTAGAGTACAGATAAGTTTAGGGGAAGACAAAGGCCATTCTTCTGTTAAAGCCATTCCTCCCAAAGTTGTGGCCAGTAATAGTGGGATTAATCTTGGTTTTGCTACTTCAAGCCAAGGCGGCAAAGTTAATCTTTTTCTTGAAGGTACAACTTCATCCCTAATTGAAGATTTATAGTTTAAGTTTTCTAAGTTACTACTGTTCATGAGTTGATACCGACCGTTTGGGAATTAAGGGAGTGGCCTAAAACTTTTTTGGTAAAAGGATTTCTAAAAATTAATGTTGTTAATATCGCAATAAATAAGGAGGAGTTAAGTTGATGACCGATAATAAAAATAGGTTCATTCAAATTTGTTTTAAGACTTAAAATACCCAAAGTAATTTGGGAAAACAAGAGCAAAATAAGTGTTGTTAGATATTTCCAATTTTCATTAAGCAAACTTCTCTTATAAATTGCAATAGCAATAATCAATAAAATTGAGAAAGCAATTGGAAAAGCAAATAATTTATGAGTATCTAGAATTAGACATTGTTTATTAAAAGATAAGCAAATATGTGATGACCAGGTTGATGAAAGCCTTACGCCAATAAAAGATTGAATTAGAGTAAGTAAAAGAGGAACAAAAAATAATAATCTCCACCAAATTAATGGCTCTTCAATGTCATCATTTTCTAAATTTTGATTTATTGAAATTGTTGTAATGAGAAGTAGAAAAGCTATTAAAAGATGGCCAGTAACAGTATATGAATCAAGCAGGTTTATTACTGTTAAAGCTCCAAAGGATCCTTGGACAATAACGAGAAAAAGTAATAATGAATAAGTTTTAGGTAACCAATTTGGAATTTCATTTTTCCAAATAATTGAAAGCGAAAATTTAAGAAGAATTAATATTCCAACCAGAAAAGCATCTAGACGATGAAACCACTCTAGAAATACTCTTAGGTTCATATGTTTAAAAGGCAAAAAAGATCCATAACATAATGGCCAATCTGGACAGGCAAGTCCCGCCTCCATGACTCTTGTAGCACCTCCAATCACGATTAGTGCGATAAGTGCAAATACACTATGACTTCCCAACCTTTTAAAAATTGTCAGATATTTTGATTTATATAATTGGTTATTAATCAAATGGATAAATCCTATTATTTTGCATAATAAATTAGATTCAAAAACCAAACATTAATTAAAAATTAATATGTTTAATTTAAAAAATAATTTACTAATTTAATCTTTTTTCCCTGACAATTAACTCTAAAAAGTTATTAATAATACGCCTTTTATTTCATAAATCTTAAGAAGTTGTGAATTTAAATGTTTTTCTTTTAACAAAGGATGCAGGATTAAAAAAATTGAATATCTTGAAAATATAAATACAAATTTTTAGAGATCAATTGTTAAATAAAAACGTTTATTTAATACTAATTATTTCACTCGTTTTTGCTATATCTTTTTGGATTGGTTTTAATGTAAATTTGCTTCCAGCGGAAGCAAGTATTAATGCACCAATTTACGATGAACTTTTTAAAATTCTTTTCATAACTGGATTAATTATTTTTATAGGAATGACAATAGCTGTTATTTATAGCTTATTTAAGTTCAGGAAAAGAAATGATCAGATAGGCGATGGTATAGCTTTAGAGGGAAATTTAAGCTTAGAAATTGTATGGACAATTATTCCTTCAATAATTGTTTTGTTAATAGGTTTATATAGCTACAACATCTACGATCGAATGGGAGGGATGAAAGAACTAAATCATAACCACGAAATGATGAGTTCTAATTCTGAAAAAATATGGGCTGGAATAAGTCAAACTTCTGATAATGAAATAGCAATAAATAATTTATCAATTGAAGTTTCAGCTATGCAATTTGCATTTCTATTTAATTATCCCAAGGGCAATTTCATATCAGGAGAACTACACGTTCCTGTTGATCAAAAAGTATCAATGAAAATGGAATCCAAAGACGTCATTCATGCTTTTTGGGTGCCAGAGTTCAGAATTAAACAGGATATTATTCCTGGGCAACCTACTATTCTAAATTTCACTCCTACAAAAGTAGGAAAATATCCGATAATTTGCGCAGAATTATGTGGCCCATATCATGGAGGGATGAGAGCCTCCATAATTGTTGAAGAAGAATCTGATTATAACGAATGGTTTAACAAAAATAAAAAACCAGAGGTAAATTTATGACAATATCAATTGATCCACAAAAAACTAATAATGAAAGCCTTCAACCTAAAGGCTGGCTTAGATACTTTAGTTTTAGCCTTGATCATAAAGTAATTGGGATACAATACTTAGTCTGCGGTTTTCTTTTCTATTTAATAGGTGGAACCTTAGCGAGCGCTATAAGAATTGAACTAGCTAGTCCAATGTCTGACTTTATGCCGAGAGATGTTTATAACCAAGTTTTAACTCTACATGGAACAATAATGATATTCCTTTGGATAGTGCCTGTAGTTAATGGTGCTTTTGGAAATTATTTAATTCCATTTTATGTAGGTGCAAGAGATATGGCATTCCCAAGATTAAATGCCGTAGCTTTTTGGTTAATTCCTCCTTCAGGTTTGATGCTGGTAGCAAGCTATTTTGTTGAGGGTGCTGCTCAGGCTGGGTGGACGGCTTATCCTCCTTTGAGCATAACTACTCCTCAATCTGGACAAATTATTTGGATTCTAAGCGTTCTATTACTTGGAGGCAGTTCTATATTTGGTGGAATAAACTTTATCGCGACCATTATCAAACTAAGAAGGCCCGGATTAAAACTTATGCAATTACCAATGTATTGTTGGGCAATGCTTGGAACAAGTCTATTAGTTGTTTTGTCAACTCCTGTTTTAGCAGGCACCTTAATTCTACTTAGCTTCGACATCATCGCTAATACAGGTTTTTTCAATCCTGTTTTAGGTGGCAATGTCGTAGTCTATCAGCATTTATTTTGGTTTTATTCTCATCCAGCTGTATACATTATGGTCCTTCCTGCCTTTGGTTTAGTTAGTGAAATACTTCCTGTACATGCTAGAAAACCACTTTTTGGATATACAACAATGGTTTTTTCAATAATGGGGATAGTAGTTTTAGGTTTAGTTGTTTGGGCGCATCACATGTTTACGAGTGGAACGCCTCCTTGGATGAGATTATTCTTTACTATCGCCACAGCGTTTATTGCTGTTCCGACAGGTATAAAATTTTTCAATTGGGTTGCAACATTATGGGGAGGTAAAATTTCCATTAATAGTGCAATGTTATTCTCTTGCGGATTTATTATAAATTTTGTTTTTGGAGGTATTACAGGTGTTGCTTTGGCACAGGTACCTTTCGATATTCACGTACATGATACCTATTTCGTTGTAGCCCATTTTCATTACATAGTTTATGGAGGGACTGTTTTTATTATTTTCTCTTCCATTTATCATTGGTTCCCAAAAGTAACTGGGAAAATGCTCAATGAAAAATTAGGAATTTTACACTTTATCATTACTTTTATTGGATTTAACTTGTGCTTTGCTCCTCAACATTGGCTTGGTTTAAATGGAATGCCAAGAAGAGTTGCAGAATATGATCCTCAATTCCAGTTCGTTAATCAAATTAGTAGCCTTGGGGCTCTTTTGATGGCTATAAGTACAATTCCTTTTTTAATTAACGTATTCCTTAGTGTGAGAAATGGAAAAAATGCTGGAGATAACCCTTGGAATGCTCTTACACCTGAATGGTTAACATCTTCTCCACCTCCAGTCGAAAATTGGGAAGGAGAAGCTCCATTAGTTCAAGAACCATATGGTTATGGTAAAGAAATTTCTGAACAGAAATAAAAACATATGACAACACTAGATAGCTCAAAAGAAATTCAAAAAAATAATTCTGAAGTCAACGAAACACATGAAGACTTCAGAATGTTTGGTCTTATAACTTTCCTTATTGCGGACGGAATGACTTTTGCTGGATTCTTTGCTGCTTATTTAACATACAAAGCAGTAAATCCATTACCTGATGGTGCTATTTATGAATTAGAACTCCCAATACCTACACTCAATACAATTTTGTTACTTGTTAGTAGTGCAACTTTTCATAAAGCAGGCAAAGCACTTTTAAAAGATAAAAACTCTGAAACCCAAAAATGGTTATTTTTTACTGCTTTTCTTGGAATTATATTTTTAATATGTCAATTATTTGAATATTTTCATTTACCTTTTGGATTAACCGATAATTTATTTGCAAGTACTTTTTATGCTCTTACTGGTTTTCATGGATTACATGTCACTTTAGGAACTTTAATGATTTTAATTATTGCTTGGCAATCGAGAATCAATGGCGGAAGATTAACTAGTCAAAATATGTTTCCATTGGAGGCTGTTGAATTGTACTGGCATTTTGTAGATGGAATATGGGTTATTTTATTTATTATTTTGTATCTTTTATAAAAAACTAAAGTTCAAAAATTAAATATATTTTTTATTAATTTATGTTGCCACAGTTCTCCTTTTTAGTAAGAATATATAATTAGAAATTTGTCAGATAATGCTAGAAGGAAAAGAACTTCTTGAAAAAGCAAAATTATTAAGTAAAAAATCTGAAGATGAGATAGCCAGAGGTTGTGGGTACGTAGGTCCTAGTGGAAGAATCTTAAGAAAAAGTTTTTATAGGGCGCTTATTGAAGCTAAGGGTTACAAAATAGGAAATGGTCGTCAGGGTAAAAATGGTAATAGAGCTTCAAGAGGCAGACAGACTGAATTCAAAACTAAAGTTCATGGCAATGGTAATCTATTAATTGGTCATGCCTACACCAAAAAATTAGGTCTAGAACCTGGTCAGGAATTTAAAATCGATCTTAAAAAAGAATCAAAAACAATTTATCTGATTCCATTAAATTAAAAAATATATTTTACCAACCGTTTTCTTTAAGCCACTCGGAAGAAATATTATTTGAAGATAAATCTTGATTACTATTTTTATTCAATAAAAGTAATTTCTCTACATATTTAATTAGTGCATCTGCCTCAAGGTTTACGCTGTCACCGATATTTAATTTATTCAGATTTGTTTTATGCCAAGTGTGAGGAATTATCGCAATAGTAAATATTGCCCCTTCCTGCTCATATTTTGCAATCGTAAGACTTATACCATTTACACAAATACTCCCTTTATTAACTACATATTTTGAAAAATTATTATTTTTCCACTTTATTGATAAGAGCCAAGATTTCTCTAATTTTTCTATATTCTCAACTATTCCAAGGCCATCAACATGTCCGCTGACTATATGCCCTCCTAGACGGTCAGACACCCTAAGAGCGGGCTCCAAATTAACAATCTGATTAAGGTTCGACTTTACTCCTAAAGTTGTTTTTTTTAATGTCTCCTCACTAACATCAACAGTAAATTTATTTTGAAAAATCTCTTTAACTGTCAAACAAATTCCATCAACAGCTATGCTGTCACCAATTGCCATATCAAATAAATTATCTAGAATTTCAATTTCTAAAATATTTTTTTCTTGTCTTAGTTTTCCAACTGATTGAATTATTCCTGTAAACATAGTTTAAAAAAATATTTTTGCAAAATTTTGTATTTACTTTAATTTACTTTAAATCATTTTCAACTATAAATAAATTAAAGAGTAAATAAAAAGAAATTAATCATATTTAGATGATTATTAATTCACAAAAAAGATCATTTGGTAGAGGCGCGAAAGTGAGCTTATTCACTTTGGGGACAATGCGAGCAACTGAAAGTCTCGAAAAAATGTATAGCATAATAAAAAATGCATATTATGTAGGAATTAACCACATAGAAACAGCACCCTCTTATGGTGATGCTGAATCACTTATTGGAAATTCAATAAAAAAATTGGCAATAGAAAAGAATATAAAAGAAAAAAATTGGGTGATTACTTCCAAAGTTTTACCAAAGGGTGATTTTGACTTTTTAAAAAATAATTTTAAAAAGTCTCTTAAAAATTTAAATCGCGAGAAAATTAATAATCTTGCAATTCACGGACTCAACTTAAAACAACATCTAGATTGGGTTCTTTCTGGAGAGGGTAAGAAATTCATTTCTTGGATACTTGAGAAGGAACTAGTTGATCAAGTCGGTTTTAGTTCTCACGGAAGTTATTCACTAATTCAAGATGCAATTAACTGTGAAGTTTTTACTTTTTGTAGTCTTCATTTACATTATTTAGATCAATCTAAGATTGCTTTAGCAGAGGAAGCTATAAAAAAAGGTATGGGAGTTTTAGCAATATCACCTGCAGATAAAGGTGGTAGATTGTATTCTCCAAGTGATATTTTGATAGAGGCCTCTAAGCCTTTTCATCCATTAGAATTAGCGTATCGATTTCTTCTCGCAAAAGGCATTACAACTTTATCCTTGGGGGCGACAAACAAAAAAGATTTTGAATTTGCGCATAAACTTAGAAACTCATTTGAGAAGCTTACAAAACTTGAAAAAAGCGCCCTTAATAAAATTGAGGAAGTTTCTAATGAAAGATTAAACTCAACCAAATGTGAACAATGTAGATCTTGTCTTCCATGTCCAAATGAAGTGCCTATTCCAGAAATACTTCGTTTAAGAAATATATCTGTTGGTTATGGCCAATTAGAATTTGCAAAAGAAAGATACAATTTAATAGGAAA
>CACKJL010000034.1 GCA_902600395.1 uncultured Prochlorococcus sp.
AATATTTATGGGAACTCCAAGGTATTGGTTGACTGCCTCAATTAAAAAAGTTCCCGAGCCGCACATAAAATCTATTAATGGAACTTTGCCATTCCATTGAGTCATATTCATCAATCCAGAAGCTAAATTTTCTTTTAATGGAGCATTTCCAATTGCGGGTCTATAGCCTCTTTTGTGTAAGCTTTCAACGCTGCTTTGAAGACTGAGAATTGCTTTATTGTTATTTAAATGCAGATGAATTATAAAATCAGGATTAGCTAGAGAAATATTTGATCTTTTATTCCAAACTGTCTGTTGCAAATCAGTTATTGAATTTTTTACTTCAAGAGCAGTGAAATGAGTATGACTTAAAGAAGATGTTCTCCCAGTCACTTGAACATTAAACGTTTTATCAAAGTGCAACCAATTTAACCAATCAAATGAATCTCTAACCCCCGCATATAAAGATTGCTTGTCATAGCAATTAAAACTTGCAATTTCTCTATAAAAACGAAAAGCTAATCTGGAATAGAAATGAACTCTATAAAAAGTTTCAAAATCACATTCAAAATTAATAAATCTTTTATAAGTATTAATATTAATGCCGCCTAAATTTGAAATTTCTTCTGCTAAAGATTTCTCTAGTCCCTCCGGAGATGATGCCACTACATTCATATACGATAAAACTTAGTAAAAAAACTATTCAATAACCATTTTGCCTGTCAGAATATAAATGTCCAATTGGACTAGGTGATCTCAACCGATGTTTCGGACAGCGGTTCGATTCCGCTCAACTCCACTATTTGGGGTTGTAATGGTTTCGACGGGGCATAAGGAAGGTGACTGAAGCCGGCTCGGTTAGAGCAAAAACACAAATGCTAACAAAATCGTTAGTTTCTCCCGTCAAACAGCACCAGTTGCTGCTTGATCCAAAAGGAGATGGGGTTATATCAGCCTTATCAACCAAATGATACGAGGAGTCTGGAAGGACTCCACTTTTTTTTAAATAACTAAGAAGTTGTGATAGATAATTTATTAGTGTGTAAAAATTACTGCAAATGTTTGTATTAAAAAGAATTTTTTTAATTTTATAAGTATAAATACTGAGAAGATAAGTTTTAAATTATTTTATCTTATTAAAAAATCGAATCTTGCAAAATGGAATCTAATAAAAAACTGAATGACTTGATAATAAATCTCAAACCAAAAATTATTAGATTCACCGGTGAAAAATTTCCGACTGAACTATGGAATAGTGGTTGCCAAATAAAAAAAAATAAGAAAATATCTAGCTAAAAATTTAATTAAATACTTGAAAAAGGATTTTTAGGCATTTTTTTTAAACATTTTTTTGAAAATTCCTGAAGTTCTTTGAATTCACTTTTATTTAAATTCCACTTGAATACATTCGATACATCTATAACTTGAGATTTTTTTCGCATTCCAACGAGTGGAATAGCTCCTTGATAACAACACCAATTAATTGCTACTTGCGCTTGGGAAACTGATCTTTGATTTGCAATTCTTTTTAAACATCTCCGCAATTCATATGTTGGTTTTTTATAGCTTTCAAATAATACATTGCGAATAAAACTTTTTTCTTTATTCTCTTCTTTATCTGGATCAATACAAAGTATTCCAAAGGACAAAGGACTATAAGCAAAGAAATCAATATTATTTTCTTCACAAATTTTTTTTACCTGATATTGTTTTCCTAAATCGGGAGCAAGCAAAGAAAACTGTATCTGAACACTCTTTAGGCTTTGATCTCTTTTTGCCAAGAAATTAATTAATTTCATCAATCTTTTAGGGCCTATATTTGATAAGCCTATTTGAAAATCAAAGCCTTCATCTTTTAAATCGCAAAGATTATTCAACAGCCCTAATTCCTGCCAAGGATTGTATTTTGCAGTTGACCAATGTAATTGCACTATATCTAATTTATTATTAAGTCTTTCTAGACTTTTCAAAAAAGGTTTATTCAAACCTCTGTTACCTATTCTCCAGGGATAAGGTGCAAGTTTGGTTGCTACTTGAATTCTTTTTTTCTTTGCTGAAGGAGTATTTAGTAAAAATTTTCCTATCAACAATTCACTTCTACCCTGAAAATTCCCAGTACCGTAAGAATCTGCAGTATCAATTAAATCTAAACCTCTTCGTAACGCTTCATCATATGTCTCACGTAAATCATCGTCATTTGTAGATTGGTAATTCCAGAAAAGCTTATTCCCCCAAGACCACGTACCTAATCCAATTCTTTTCTTCACTAGCCAATTTAAATAAGGAACTTTATAAGGTTATCTAAAAATATTAACTTCTTTAAAATATTTCAAAAAATAAGTTTTAAAGCATTAAAAATCAATTTCTCTTGACATTAAGAAATTATTCTCCAAAGTAAGAGAAATAAAAATAAAAAATTGTTCATTACCGTTTGCGGACAAAAAGGGGGGGTAGCCAAGACCTGTACAAGTATTCACCTTGCAAGTGTTTGGCATTCTGAAGGTAAAAAAGTTTGCATAGTCGATGCCGACAAGAATAGATCTGCTTTAGCATACGCATCAAGAGGCAATCTTCCATTTCCAGTTTTCCCCGTCAGTTCAGCTGCTAAAGCATCAAGATCATCAGAAATTGTAATAACTGATGGCCAGGCTAGCAGTGATCAAGAAGAACTTAAACACTTAGCGTATGGTTCAGATTTAGTTATCTTACCTACAACTGCAAAAGCAAGATCAGTAGAATTAACTGTTGAACTAGCTAATTTATTGAGCAACTTAAAAGTTAACCATGCTGTAGTAATAGTAAAAGTTGATTTTAGACAGCAAAAAGCAGCGCAACAAGCCAAAGCAGCTCTAGAAAATTTTGGTTTATATGTTTTTGATACATTTATACCCTTACTCTCAGCATTTGATAAAGCAGAAGCCTCTGGCAATGCTGTATTTGAGGCTGTAGACGATTTAGGCAGATCAGATCCTCGTCGAATGACGGGCTGGTCTGCTTATTGTTCAATTGCCTCACAAATTCCATGCCTGATTTCGAAGCCCTCATCCGACACCAACAACTTAAACAACCAACAACCAATAAGCGCTTAAAAGTAGTTGATTCTCCTAATTTTGAAGAAGAAAAAAAAGAAGAAGCAATAATTAGACAATCTGGATTATTAGTTAATTTTTTTGGAGGTTTTATAGGCTCTGTAATTGGAACTTTAACAATACTGTTTCTCTATATTAATGAATATCTACCATTAGATTTACTAAAACTTAAGTAGTATTTCCGCTATTTATTTACACATATGCGATTGTGAATACACTCATAATTGCAGACTGCGGTTATAGCAATGTATTACAGGAATTATAAAATATAAAAACAAATCACACATAAATCACATTGAAGAAATGTGAATATACGTAATTATTCACGACCTGTCTTAATCGATTGCAATAACTACGTTTTAAAGATTATCAATAAATCACACTTTTACGTTGTATACTCCGAGTTTATTTCAACATATTTTTTAGAAAGATCGCACCCCCAAGCTGTGCCTTTCGATTCGCCAGAATTTAGATTAATCATAATTTTTACAATATCATCTACCAAATATCTACCTTTCATTCTGGACTTAATATAGTCTGTGACTTTTTGTGGATCATATTTATTTAACTTGCCTTTTTCCAAAATGTGAGCGTTTCCTATATACAAGTCAACATCATTTAAATTAAATTTAACTCCGGAATTACCTGCAGCAGAAATGATTCGTCCCCAATTTGGATCACAACCATGTATCGCAGTTTTTACCAAGGCAGAATTACAAATAGATTTCGCGAGCATAATAGCATCATCTGTATTTTTTGCTCCTTGAACCAAAACTTCTAATAAACAATTTGCTCCCTCTCCATCCCTTGCAATATTTTTTGCCAAGTTCTGACATACAATATTAATCCCTTGTTGGATAATTGGAAAAAACCTTTTTTCAATTTTCTCTCCTGCATTTATTCCAACAAAAGAATCATTTGTGCTTGTCTCTCCATCAACTGATATTGCATTAAAAGATTTTTGAACCGCAATAGCAATCATTTTGTCCCATTCTTCTTTTTGAATACCCGCATCACAGGTTAGAAAAGCTAGCATTGTAGCCATGTTGGGGTAAATCATTCCTGAACCTTTTGCAAATCCTGCTATTTTTATTTTTCTACCTTGAATAATCGTCTCTATTGACACTTTTTTCAAAGTCAAATCAGTAGTTAAAATTGCTTCTGCTGCATTTTTAAAATTATTGCGCTTTAAATCACTAACTAAATTCGGTAAATTTTTTACTAAATCATTTATTTGTATTGGAACACCAATTACACCAGTTGAGCACATTAAAACTTCTTCTTCTTTTATTCCTAAAAGTTCCGCAATCTTTCCTGTAGCAATTTGAAAATGTTGAATACCAAGATTTCCTGTACATGCATTTGCTTGACCAGAATTAATTAGTATTGCTCTTACAAAACCTGAAGTTGTTTTGATCCTTTGCTCACAAATATCCACACAAGAAGCTCGAACTATTGATTGGGTAAACATCCCACTAAAAATACTTCCTTCTGGAGCCAGTATTAGTGCTAAATCTTTTTTATTAGAAGCTTTTAAACCAGCAGATATCCCAGCAAAAAGAAACCCCTTGGGTGTTACCTTACTGTCATCAACAAACGACCAATTGGAATCTAACTGGCTCAAACTTTTTGGTATTTTCATTCATACTAACTACTCTTTAATACTAAAGAAACTAAGTAATTAGATTATTATTAATTATATGGATATTCTTCAAAAATTAAAAAACAACCAAAGAAGGATTGGTTTAACAGGAGGTATTGCAAGTGGGAAGACAACCATAACTAATTACATAAGAAAACATAAAAATATACCAATATTAGATGCAGATCATTTTTCAAGAGAATTAATCAAACCAAACACATATGGATATAAGAAAATTTTAGATTATTTTGGAAATAAAATTATTGATAAAGAAAGCAATTCAGCAAGGGAAATAAACAGAAAACTTTTAAGGAACATTATTTTTAAACATTCAGCAAGTAAGGAATGGATTGAAAAACTACTTCACCCCCTAATTAAAGAAAAAATGATAGAAGAATGCAGTCAATACAGAAATAATCAAACTATAATTTTGGTTATTCCATTATTATTTGAAGCAAAATTTGAAGATATTTGCACTGAAATATGGTTAGTTAAATGTCCTAAAGAAATACAAAAAGACAGACTTATCTTAAGAGATAAAATTAGCGAAAAAGAAGCATATGAATTGATAAATTTTCAATTAAGTTTTGAAGAAAAAAGAAAATTCTCAGATATTATTTTAGAGAATTCGGATGATCAAAATAAATGGATCAATACGATAAAAAAACTTCTTTAAGCTTTAGCTATTTAATTTTTCCATAAGAAGTTTATTTGCAAGTTTAGGGTCAGCTTTACCTTTTGTTCTTTTCATAAGTTGACCAACAAAAAAACCAAGTAACTTAGTTTTGCCATTTTTAAATGCTTGAACTTCATTTGGATGTTCATTTATAAGTGCATCAATTATTGGTGAAATACTTGAAGAATCAGATATCATTGCCAACCCTTTTTCTTCAACTAATTTTTTCGGGGAAATATTTTTTTGAATAAGTTCAGGTAAAATTTCTTTTGCAATTTTTCCACTAATTATATTTTTTGAAATCATATTAATCATTTCAGCAAGATTTTCAGGACTAAGCTTTAATTCACTAAAACTTAGTTTATTTGATTTTAAATAGCCCACAATATCACTTGTTACCCAATTTGAAGCTAGTTTAGCCTCAGCACCATTTGCTACTGTTTCTTCAAAAAAGTTGGCCATGCTTATTTCATCAGAAATTACCCTTGAATCATATGCAGACAAGCCAAATTGACTTATGTATTTATATCTTTTCTTTGAAGGTAATTCTGGTAGTTCTTTAAACCATATTTCTTGTTGGGCTTTTGTTATTTCAATTGGACCTAGGTCAGGATCAGGAAAATATCTATAGTCACTGCTACCTTCTTTTAATCTCATACTTTTCGTTAATTGCTTAGCTTCATCCCATAACCTTGTTTCTTGGAAAATTTTTCCTCCATTTTCATAAACTTCTATTTGTCTGGCTATTTCATAATCACAAGCCTTTTGAATTGCAGAAAATGAATTCATATTTTTTATTTCCACTTTGGTACCAAAAGGAGCATTAGGTCCTTTTCTAACTGAAATATTGACATCGCAGCGTAATGAACCCTCTTGCATATTTCCGTCTGATACCCCTAGATATCTAACTGTTCTTCTAATCTCTGAAGCATATTCAGATGCCTCTTTACCTGATCTAATATCTGGTTTACTTACAATCTCACAAAGTGCTATTCCGGCACGATTGTAATCAACTAAAGAATACTTAGAGCCAGCTAATCTATCACTTCCTGAATGGACTAGTTTTCCGGCGTCTTCTTCCATATGTAGCCTTTCTATACCAATTTTTTTGATGTAAGGTTCTTTGTCCTTTTCAATTATTTCAACCTCTAACCAACCATTTTCAGCTAGTGGCTCATCAAATTGTGAAATTTGATAATTTTTAGGAAGATCAGGATAAAAATATTGTTTTCTATCAAATTTGCAATGTTCTGCAACGTTTAAATTTAATGCTAAAGATGTTTTTACAGCATACTCAAGAACAGTCTCATTCAGAACTGGAAGAGTTCCTGGCAACCCACAAACTACAGGATCTATATGGGTATTAGGTGCATCACCAAATGCTGTTGACGCAGATGTGAATATTTTACTTTTCGTATTAAGCTGTACATGAGTTTCCAAACCAATCACAGCTTCCCAAGATTCCAAATTGTTCATTCTTAAAAGTCTCTTTATTAATATTATTGGATATAAAGGAAAAGAGGACCAAAACACAAATAAAAATATTAATTTTTAAATGGCACAAGAAACCAAAAATTCAATATTAATAATTGGAGGTGGACTTTTAGGTTTATCTATTGCTTATGAATTTTCTAGAAATAACTTCAAAGTTTTAGTTTTAAGCAAAAACAGAAATGAAGCAGCTGGATTTGTTGCTGCAGGAATGTTAGCTACTCATGCCGAAGGACTCGAAGATGAATTACTAAAATTTGGCCAAGAAAGTCAAAATCTTATTCCAAAGTGGATACAAAGTATTGAACAAGATAGTAATATTGAATGCGGTTTAAAAAAATGTGGCATAGTAGTTCCTTTTAAAAACAAAGAAGATCTTGAAAAGTTTCCCACTTATAAATATGGAAAATATTTAAATCACAAAGATCTTCAAACAGAAATCAATGGAATAAATTCTATTTGGAAACATGGTTTACTTTTTGAACAAGATGGTCAAATAGATAACCGAAGAAAACTGATGCGTGCTCTTGAGAGAGCATGCTCCTTGAATGGAGTCGAATTTCAAGAGGGATCAGAAGTAGAGGATTTGACATTCGAAAAAAACAAAATTACAGGTGCAACAGTTTTATGTGCCACTGGGGAAATAAAAAAAATTAACTGCGAAAAAGCAATTATATGCAGCGGTGCGTGGAGTAAAAAAATTTTTAATAAGATTCCAGTTTTTCCTGTAAAGGGACAAATGCTATCCATACAAGGTCCAACAAATTTTTTGAAAAGGGTTATTTTTGGTCCAAAAACTTATCTAGTTCCCCGTGATGATGGACTTATTATAGTTGGAGCGACAGTTGAAAAAGATTCAAAATTTAATCAAGGTAATACTCCTAATGGAATAAAACAACTGCAAGAAGGCATTCGCTCATTATTACCAGAAGCTATTAATTGGCCACAAATGGAACATTGGTGGGGCTTTAGACCTTGCACACCAGATCTAAAACCAATAATTGGAAAATCAAAAATTGAAAATCTTTATATAGCTACAGGACATTACAGAAATGGAGTTTTATTTTCTGCAATAACAAGTGATATTCTTTTGAAAATAGTTCAAAATAAAAGTCTCAAAGAAATAGAGAAAAGCTTTTTAGAAAAATTTAGTTTAGATAGATTTGCGATTTAAATTTTAATTTTCAGATCGCCATTTCGAATCAGAAGTTTCCCACTCACATAATTCCTCTTCGTTAAACCATAGATCAATTTCAAATTTTGCTGTATCTTCTCCATCAGAACCATGAATAATATTCCTCCCAATATCAATAGCTAAATCACCTCTAATTGTTCCAGGCTCTGCTTCCAGAGGTTTTGTTGCACCTATTAGTTTTCTAGCACTCAAAATAACTCCTTCGCCTTCCCACACCATTGCTACAACAGGACCACTTGAAATAAAGTCTACTAAATCACCAAAAAAGGGTCTTTCTCTATGTACTCCATAATGATTTTGAGCAAGTTCTTTTGAAGGAATTAATTGCTTTAATCCAACCAATTTAAATCCTTTTTTTTCAAATCTGCCAATAATCTCAGAAACATATCCTCTTTGAACTCCATCTGGTTTAATTGCAATAAAGGTTCTCTCTTTGGTCATTTAGTTAATAATCACTCTATGTATATTCAACTTTTGGGTGGTAACTTGGCAAGTAATCATTAAAATAAAAGATATTGTTTTAAGTTATTTTCAAAAACATTTATTAATCACTAAGACATAAATTGACCAATTTTGAGCCGAAAAAATTGAAGAATATTTGGACTATTGAAGATAGTATTTCGACTTATAACATAGACAAATGGGGAGATAAATATTTTTCTATAAATTCTAAAGGAAATATATCAGTAACTAAAGATATAAAATCTGAAAATAAGATTGATCTTTTTAAGCTTGTCAAAGAACTTAAGAGTAGAGAAATAAATCCTCCATTAATCATAAGATTTAATGATATCTTGAAAGATCGAATAAATGCATTA
>CACKJL010000035.1 GCA_902600395.1 uncultured Prochlorococcus sp.
TGTAGTAGCTTCTGGGTTACTTCTTTTAAGGCTTGCAGATCCTAAGAATATTTCTAAGACTTTACCAATATTTACGTCAAAACAGCTATTTGCTCAATTAATTCTTTCTGGGGGACTATTCACAGTTCTTGCACCATTAATGATTTCTAAAATTGGGTTAGATTATTGGACAGAAATTTGTGCCTTAATTACATTCGCAATTCTTTCTATCGCATTGATTTTTAACAAAGTAGAGATGAAAAAGTTTCAATAAGAACTCTAGAATGGTAAAAAGCCTAAATTTTTTATTTTAATGTCATTTACACCCTACGATATTCCACCTCAAGAAAATAAAGGTAAGTGGTTTAGGAGTCATTTACTTGGAAGGGAAATAGAACTTGGTGAATTGTATAGTCTTGGATCAAATGATTTAGATTTGCTTATGGCGGAGACCGCAGAAATCAGAAGCGATCTTGATTTTAAGGAAAAAAATATAGGCAAATTTAGGACCGCAGGATATTTTTTGGAGTTAGCAAGAATAATTGAGAAAAGGAAGTTGTTAGAGAGTTAATTAGATGGAAAATAATTCTTTCTAGAATTTGGTTCCCATAATTCGTATTTATACATTAACGATTTAAATTCTCTATTTTTCTCAAACGAATCTAACCAGTTTTTTATTGATGATTCAAAATAATTTGTTCTTTTTTGATTTTCACAAGCGATTCTAAATTGTCTTACAAAAGGCCAAATAGACCAATCAGCGATTGTTGGGCTATCTCCAAAAAAGTATTTTTTTTCGGCAAGAAGTTCGTTCCATCTCTTTATAAGTTTAATCGCATTTGTGAAATGAAATTCTTGATCACTATCTTTATATCTTGTGGCATATTTAAATCGATCTAAATGATATTTGAATACGTTATCGTTTTCATTAATTATTTCAAAAATATCTTCCTTTTTGTTCTCAGGTAAATAAATTAATTTGATGTTTTCCTTTTTCGACTCTGAGAGAGCCCATAGGATGATTTCAAGACTTTCTTCAATAACTTCACTATTTTTTTTTATAAGAATTGGCACCGTTTTCGTCTTTGAATTATTTAAAAAATCTAGAGGTTTATTTTTTAAATCAATTTCTCTTATCTCTACTTTTATTTCGCAAGTTAACAGTGCCCATCTTGCACGAATTGCATATGGACATCTTCGAAATGAATATAAAATATCGTTTTTCATATTGTAAAAACTTTTAATTTCCCTAATTCTTTTAGTATTATTTAAGTAAGAACAGTTTTAATTTTACAACGCAAATGTCGGGATATGTTTACCTTATTAGAGTAGGAGACCTTTATAGGATTGGGAAAACGGATAATCTTGAAAAGAAAATTAAAAAATTAAAGCCAGATGAATTATTAACATCAATTATGACTAAGGAGCCAGAAACTCTTGAAGCAAGATTACTAAGAAAATATAAGTCGCAAAGAATTCCTGAAACTGGTTATTTAAAGCTTTCTAAAAGACAAATTAGAGAATGTAAAAAGCAATTTGAATTAAAGGGTAGCTTACCTCACACTTTAGATGCTGAAGTTTCTATAACTCTATTTGCATCTTTTTTATTGTTTTCATTAGGTTCTTTTATTTTTAATTATTTAAATTTTGGATTTGTAAGATCTATATCTTATTCTTTCGGAATGGCATCTCTACCAATGGTTATATTATTTATTACAGGTAGTTTTGGCGGATACTTTTCTGAAGATTTATCTCTTTTTTCATTGTTAACTAATCGAATAAAAGGTTTATTTATTGCAATTGCAATGCTTTCAATGGCTTTCTTAATTTTTAATTTAGGTTAAATTTCATAGTTACAATTTAAGGCGATTTCAAATGGAACTGATTGGGTAGGTAACTTAAGAATAGTTGAGCATATTTCGGCAATATCTTCAGGTTGTGTCATGCTTGATTTGTCTATAGAAGAGATATTTTGGGCCATTTTTGTATTAACCCAGCTTGGGCAAATTGCAGTAATTCTTATATTTTTATCCCAACCTTTATTCTTCATCGTTTGGCATAATCCCATCAAAGCAAACTTTGAAGAAGAATAAGCGGCTAAATCACCTTTGGATCTTTTCCCACTCATTGAAACTAAAACAATAATTCTTCCTCTTTCAGAGGTACATAAATGATCCCAAGAAAGCCTACATAAATGCCAAATTGCCAAAAAATTTATATTTAATGTATTTAAAATATCTTCTTCATCACCATCTTTGTATAAGAAAGGAACTTTCGATAATACTCCAGAACAATTTATTACTGAATCAAATCCTCCAAATTCATCTAAGGTGTTCTTTATCCAATTTTCGGCTGTAATTTTTTTTAAAGCATCATAGTGGTTGATTATAATTTTCCCATCTGGCCATTTTTTTGGATCAATAGCGCTTCCTTTTAATGATTCTAAATCTCTTATGCCAACACTAATTCTATTGCCTTCTTTTAATTCTTTATGTGCAATATTAAGTCCAATACCTCTACTCGCTCCACTTATTAATATGGTTCTCATTTTTTAACTATATGTTTGGAAATATTATCCTAAGTAACATTTTAAATTCTCTTCCATGCATAATCATAAGACCTTTCTTTACACTCCATGGAGCCTTTATAAACATTACGCACATAGCATATATAATCTCTTTTAAAGAAAGAGTATCAGTTAGAAACCCATACCATTGATTTTTAGGTAATTGGAAAAAACTGCCAAAAAATTCTCTCAA
Source organism: uncultured Prochlorococcus sp. (assembly GCA_902600395.1). GTDB lineage: Bacteria > Cyanobacteriota > Cyanobacteriia > PCC-6307 > Cyanobiaceae > Prochlorococcus_A. The sequence goes on from CACKJL010000035.1 coordinate 2,739, forward strand.
TAGTTTCTCATCAAACCTCATGAGTTTTTCTAATCCAAATTGGTAAAGTGATTTCTTCCTAATTAATTCTTTTGACCATAAAGTTTCCCAACCTTTTCTAGCAATATGATAAGTACTTAGATTTTTGTTTTTAATTGCTTCTGAGACTGCCTTCGCGACAAGTGGAGCTCTTCTTAAAACATTACCAATTAAATATCCAGATGCAGGATGTACCATTGAAGCAGCACCACCATATCCAAGTATTTGTTGTTTGAAATCTGGGATTGGCATATTCATAGGAAGAAATAAGCCAAGCTCTTCGTGCTGCATGCTTGTGATTGATATATTTCGATAAGAAAGCCTCTTCTCTAGTCTCTCTTTTAAATTTTCCATTGTTAGAGGATTTACCAAACCAAGAGATGTCTCTTCAAGAAAATATTTACCATCACCCATATCCATGGCATAAAGAAAAGTTGGAGGTTCTTTTTTTTGCTCATCATTAAGATGATCATTTCTATAGTCCATTAATACAAACTGCCCTTTCTTAAGTGGAGGTTTACTAAAATTACCTACTATCCCATAACAAGTTTGGACTGCCAAAGGACCACAGGATTTTAATTTAAGAAAAACAGGATCATACCCTGTTGCATCTACTACTAATCTTGCAGAATAAGTTTTGCCATCTTTTGTAGTTACTGTACTTTTGTATTTTTCAAAATGTATTTTGTTTGCAAAGCCTTGATGCCATTTAATAAAAGACTTATTGCATTCTTTAAACCAATAATTGTGGAGTTTCTTCTTATCAAATAGTCCATAATCTAGTGAATGTTCCGTGGCTTTATTCTCGTCGTCCTGCTCTTCTAAAGCGCCATGCCCAAAAAAACTTACAGTATTTTTCCATCTATATTCAAGTAAATCCTGAAGCCCGAGTTGATCAACTTCTTTCCCCCAAATGCCATATGTATTTGGCCAAGGTTCATCTGGTCCATTTGGAGAAAGCACTTCAACATTTAATTTTTCCTTCCCTAAAGCTGAGGCAATAGCCATACCCGCAGGCCCTGCACCCAAAACAAGAACATCTGGCATATTTTCTTTTGACATTAAATATAAATCTTATGATTAAAGAAATTTATGGAACAAATTATTACTTCTGAACCCTGAATTATATTTTTCATCCAATACTTATAATGAGAGTAGATTAATAATAATCAAATTACTTAAATACTAGCGACTAAGTTTTCAGTGTTTTAACAATAATTTATAAGATTACAAAATAAAAAAAACTTTATTTATTTTTTTATCATAAAAAAAATATAGGAATTTAAATGATTAAAAATAAAAATATTTTAATTACTGGAGGTAATTCAGGAATAGGGTTTTTTGCCATTGTTAATTTACTGAAGACGAAAAATATTTTATATGTTGTAATAAAAAACGAATTTAGAAAGAATGAATTTCTCAGAAAAATCGAGAAACATTTTGATAAAAATTACCTTAGTAAATTTTTAATTATTATTGAAAATTGTGATCTTTCAGATCTAGAGAATATTAAAAAAATTAAAGATTACTTTATTAGTAAAAAGATTTTTTTAGATGTTCTTGTTTTAAATGCAGGATTGCAATATACAGGCTCTTTTTACCCTAAAGTATCAAAACAAGGCATAGAACTAACTTTTGCAGTAAATCATCTTGCACATTTTTACTTGGTAAATGTCCTAAAAGATTTTATTAGAGATAAAGAAGAATCTAGAATCATTATTACATCATCAGATGTACACGACCCCAAAAGTTCAGGTGGCAATATAGGAAAGAAAGCGGGACTTAATAACCTAATTAATTTGAGAAAAAAAGTAACTGGGCAATTTATAAATTTTAATGCTGATGAAGCTTATAAAAATAGTAAGTTATGTAATATTTTGTTTGCTAAAGAACTTGAAAAAAAATTAAAAACTTCCTCAAGTAAAATTTCTGTAATTACTTGGGCTCCTGGTCTAGTAATACCAAATGATGATCTTGGTTTTTTTAGATACAGTAAGCGTTTTAATCTCTTTGGATATTTAATTTTTTCTAAAGCTGCAAAAAATATTTTAGGAATTTCTGAAAGTATAGAAAATGCTGGTAGGATACTTTCTAAAATTGTTTTTGATTCAAATTTAAATAATATTGGTTACGTTCATTTAAGTAATAAACTTATATCTTTTAAAAAACATAAATTAGTTGAAAGTAATGTTAGTGATGAGGCAAATAATTCTGAGTTGGCTTCAAAACTCTGGATTTTAAGTGAAGAGATTTGTAGATCATTTGGCTTTGTTACTTTCAATATTTAAGGTTTGTGTTGGGAATGCAAACTCTATATTATTAACCGCAAATTCCTCAATAATTCTTAAATTTATAGATTGTTGAGCTTCCATTGCGGCGAGATAATTATTTGTTGGGATGTAATAAACAAGTTCGAAATTAAGACTGAAGTCGCCGAAATCTGTGAAATGACATCTATCAAAAGACGCATCTTTTGTCTCTTCAACTATTTTTTTAATTATTATTGGAATCAATTTCATAAGTTTTGGAGAGGTTTCATAAACAACTCCCAATTTATGCACTAACCTTCTTTTTTCCATTTGTGCGTAATTTGAAATTATTCCATTTGTTAGGGCGCTATTGCTCATTACTATTACTTCGCCATTAATACTTCTTATCCTTGATGATCGTACTCCTACTCTCTCAACCATTCCGAGGACTCCATCAGATTTTATAAACTCACCTTTTTGAAAAGGTTTATCAAGCAAAATTGTTATATATTCAAAGAACTCCTGAACTGGATCTTTCAAAGCTAATCCTGCACCAATACCTCCTGCACTTAGTAAAGCCCAAATAGCAGTCATTTGAACACCTATATTTTGTAAGAAAAAAATTGAGCCAATAGTCCATGTTAATGCTTTTATCAATGGAGTTAGTGAAGATACCATCGAACTAATTGAGGAATCATTAATTTTGGAGGTCGATTCTGTTAAAGACCTTATTAAAACCTTGTTGAGTGCTTTTATTATGATTATTAATATAAATAATTTCAAAATATTCAATAAGACAGAGATGAAAGTTATTTCATCTGCAAAAAAATAGTCAATTGAAAAATAAAATGAGAGGAGGAAACCTATCGGTTTTATAATTCCAGAGATCACCTCAAAAATAAAATCATCGAAATTTGTTTTTGTTCTTTTGGAAATCTTTTTAAAAAATATTTTTGAAACTTTTGAAATTATTATCGACAATAAAGTTCCGATAAAAAAAATAGATATTGCCAGAAGGAAGTTTTCAGTAACTAATTTCATATTCAAATAAACCCTTAAAATTTATCTCTAATAAGATTTTAAATTATCTCTAAATAACAAACCAGTCTTTATTTTTCTTTAACTCATTATTATGTTTCTAATTTCTTTAAATTCTTCTCTATCCGCAGTTTTGCATAATTCAAAAATTATTGATTCAGTTGTTGTTAAGATCGCCCCACTCTGAGTCATTCTTTGTAATGCTATTTCATGATCTACCCTATTTCGACTTCCCATGGAATCTGATATGAGAACAACTTCAAATCCTTTTTGTAAACAATCTAAGACTGTTTGTTGAATACAAATATGCGTTTCGATCCCGCAAACTATCAAATTAGTAATTTTCTTATCTTTAAGTTCTTTTAAAAAATCTTCTAATTTCGCTAGGCTAAATTCCATTTTTTCAAATTTTCTAAATTCTGCTAGTGGTGATAATTCAGGTATCGTTAATCCCAATTTGAGTGGGTTCTGTTCAGATATAAATATGTTTTCTTCTAAAATTTGGTAAGCATTAATTAGCTTTTTAATGTTTTTGATTATTGAATCCTTATTAAAAATTGGTCTTATTATTTTTTCCTGAATATCAATAATTATCAAGGCGTTTACTTTCGATGATAATTTATCAGAAGAGATTTCTTGATCATTCATCATTTATATAAAAAGATACATTTAACATAATATTTTGAAGAACTTTAGTAAACATTTTAAATCAATAAGTTGTTTTACTCTCATCAAGAGTTATTATTGAGAATAGCCATGGGTTAATTTTGTCATTATCCTCTCAATACAAAGTCATCACATCTCCTCTTGGGGATGGATTACATAAAGATGGGAAGAGATTAACTCCTCAGAGGCTAAAAGTTCTTAATTTATTTGAAAATATTGGCTCTGGAAAGCATCTTAGTGCTGAAGAGGTTCATGAAAAGTTAGTTAAAACAAGCTCCAAAGTTTCACTAGCAACAATTTATAGAACTTTAAGACTTTTAGTACAAATGGGGTTGCTTCATGAATTAGAACTCAGTGAGGGTGGACACAGATATGAATTGCTTAGTAACGACACACCTGATCATCATCATTTGATTTGCATTAGGTGTGGAAGAACAGAAGAATTCGAAAATGATGAGGTTTTAGAGGCAGGCAAAGTTGCAGCAAAAGTTAATGGTTTTAAACTAATTGAATCCTCTTTAAATGTAAGAGCTATTTGTCCTAATTGCATTTAACAAGTTTTAACTTAAAGTACCTCCACAACTTGATCCTGCACCTGCAGTGCAAGCAAAACAATGTTCTTTTACAGCTACCCCGTAGTCAAAAGTAAATGATTCATCCAATAGATCAAAAAGTGTCTTTGGTCCTTTATTCTCTCGGAAATTTATCTGTTGATTAAAGTCACAGTCATAAATTTCTCCTAGCCAATTTACGCTAATTGTCTTTTTACACATAAGATTTTCTAAATTTTTTTCATTAAAGTTTTCTTTTAGTAATTTGTAATAATTATTTAGTTTCCCTTCCCTTCTAAGAGATTCTTCATATCTATTTATTGGCATATTAGTTATTGTGTATAAATTATTAAAAACGATATTGAATTTTTCGAATAAAATTTTTTTATAATCCTTCTCCAATGTTTCCTGAGAAGGAGGAAGAACTGGGCTTACAGGATTGTAAACAAGATTTAATTGTAATCCATTTTCCTTCTTTCCATAGCCTAAATCATTAAGAATTTTAATGGCATTAATACTTTTTTCAAAAACACCAAAACCCCTTTGAAAATCAACATTATTTTTTTCATAACACGGTAGCGAAGCAGTAACTATCACTTTATTTTTTGCAAGAAATTGAGGCAGTTCTTCATAACCCTCTTCAAAAAAAATTGTCAAATTGCATCTATCAATAATATCAACTTGTTTTGTGCTTAAGCTGGTTATTAGGTTTTTAAATTCTGGGTGAAGTTCTGGCGCACCACCTGTAATATCTAAAGTCTTGATTTTATATTTTTCAATTATCTTTGGAATAAGAGATATCATTTCATTGGACATCTTTTCAGTCCTTAGGGGACTCGAATTGACATGACAATGCTTACAAGCCTGA
>CACKJL010000036.1 GCA_902600395.1 uncultured Prochlorococcus sp.
ATAAATAAATCTGTAGGATCAATTTTTCTTTAATCGATTTTTGATTAAATATTCTGCAATTTGTAGAGTGGCAAAACAATCATCTTTGTTATATTGGATAATTTTCTTTAAAAATATTTGGTTTTCTGTAATTTGATATTGAATCCACCAATAAAGTGCTCTAGAGCCACTTACATTTTTCTGCGCCCATTCAAATCCAAGCCAATTAGAAACATTTTTTAAGCCATAGTTTTTTAGTGGTAATATCCAAGACTTTCTTATTAAGGTATGTAAGTCAATAAATCTGGAGGATAGTGAATCAATTTCTTCAAAACTAAAATTTAGTTCTTTAGCAATATTAATTATTGATATTTTTTCAGTTTCTCCGTAATGTAAAACTGGCCATTCCTTTTGTGAAAAAAGTATTTCAATAATTTGCCTGTAAGATTCTCCTTTATTGTTTTTAAGATTTAAGATTGGTTCATAAATAAGATCTTCTTTTTTTATAGACAAATTATTTACTTTTAAAAATCCATATAAAAAATCATGCTTTTCATCTGGATTTGACTCAATATCAAATATATAAAATCCCGAACATATTTTTTCTAATAGATCTTCCGTATTATTTTTATTAGAAATGAAATATGGTTCTCCAGAGATATATGCTTGTGCTTGCTTTACAAATATGGATGCTTTTTCATACTTCTGATCTTTGAATTTAGATAATTTCTCCCCAAGTTGTTTTTCGCTGTACGAAGCTAATGTTTGGGTATTAGTTATTCCATTTGCTTTGAGTAACGAGGCCGTTTTGGACCCTATTCCATCTATATCTGTTAGATATCCATTTTCTTTTGCTTCTTTGTTACAAAATTTTTGCCAGGTACAAATAGTACATTTTTTTCTATCTTGAGTTATTTCTGGTATGGGTCCCTCCAAGCAATCATTCAAATTTAATAAAACATTTAAAACTTTTTTTCTTAATTTTTTAGTTAAATAAATTTCTTCAACTTTAACTTTTTTATAAAAAGTTGAAATTACTAATCCTTTCTCAATTTTAGATTCTTGAAAAGATTCCAAAAGCATAGAACAAAAAGCTAAGTCGAATAAATGTTCTTTAGTTGTTTTGTGGCCTAACTTATAAACAGCAGGTAAATATTTATATTGTCCCCATTTACTTTTACCTTTAGTCTTTAAAAGTAGTTGTGGAAGTATCTCTGCGTTTATATTTTGGAAAAGATTTCCTTTGATTTTTAATCCAATTACCCCTTGATAACCATTTTCGCAGGCTTTTAATCCTGAATATATTTCACCATTACAAAATTCAGAGAAAATTTGAAACTGATTAATTTTATCTATAGCTTTATGGGGGGACCAAACTTCATAAGATTTTTTACCCTTAAAATCGAGCCATGCTTTTCTTTTGCATCTTGTAAAACTTTTTAAATGAAGAGAATTCAAATTTTTTTTTATGGGCGGTTTTAAAATTTACTCATATAAATTAGTATAGATAATTAAAAGAAATCAAGGAAATTTGAAATTTGACAGCTGATAAATTAGATAAGATAAAATTTGGAACTGATGGTTGGAGAGGAATTATTGGTTTTGACTTTAACCTGTCCAATCTTTCAAGAGTTGTTGTCGCTTCATGTCAGGAGTTGCATTATCAATACTATAAAAAAGTTAATTCAAAGAAAATTATTATTGGATATGATCGTAGATTTATGGCTTGTGAATTCGCCAAGCAAATAGTGCCTTTTGTAAGAGGATGTGGTTTCGAACCGATCTTGTCTGATAGCTTTGTTACAACACCATCTTGTAGTTTCTATGCCAAAGAAGTCGGTTGTCTTGGAGCGTTAGTAATTACAGCAAGTCATAATCCATATAATTGGCTTGGTCTGAAAATAAAGAGCTTTACTGGATGTTCTGTTGACGAATCTTTTACAAGTGAAGTTGAAAAAAGATTAATGCTTGGAAATTCAATTGAAAAAATAGATGGGATTAATGAATTGGTAGATATTAAGAAATTTCATTTAGATAGAATTAAATCACTTTTTGATATTGACTATATTTCCAAGAGATTAAAAAAAATGAAATTGAGAATTTTTGTAGATTCTATGCATGGTTCAGCTGCAAATTGTATGGCTGAGATTTTTGCTTCTAATGATTTAGAAGTTATTTCAGAAATTAGGAAAGATGCTGATCCTTTTTTTGGAGGAAAACCTCCTGAACCTCTTTTGAATTATGCAGATGATCTAAAACAAATACTAATGAAAAATTCAACAAATGAAGTGAAAACTTTAGGAATTATATTTGATGGTGATGGTGATAGAATTGCGGCAATTGATGAAAAAGGAAGATACTCTAGTACTCAAGATTTACTCCCATACTTTATAAGCTATTTGGGCGAAATTAAAAATAATTCTTATCCAGTTTTAAAGACTGTTAGTGGTTCAGATATTATTAAAAATATATCAGAGAGTCAAAATAGAGATGTTTTTGAACTTCCAGTTGGCTTTAAATATATTGCTGAAAAAATGATTAAAGAAAAAATATTTATTGGAGGAGAGGAATCTGGGGGAGTTGGTTTTGGTGACTTTATGCCTGAAAGAGATGCTCTATATGCAGCGATGGTTTTATTAAATGGAATTGCTGAAAAATCTCAATATTTATATGAAACCTTAGATGAAATTCAAGAAGATTTTGGGCCAAGTTTTTATAAAAGAATTGATATTAAATTTCCAAATCAGTCAGAAAAAAATAACGTAAAAGAATTTATTATAGATAATATTCCTGAGAATATTAATAATCACAAGTTAAAAAGTATCTCAAAGATCGATGGAATAAAGTTGAGAATTGATAAAAATTTTTGGCTTCTTTTTAGGTTTTCAGGAACGGAACCTCTTTTAAGGTTATATTGTGAAGCACCCAAAGAGTCTTACCTAATTGAGGTATTAGAGTGGGGTCAAGAATTTATAAATTTGGTAGGAAATTAAGGATGAAAAACTTATTTTTAGCGAGTAAGAATAAAGGTAAAATTGAAGAATATAAGAAATTGCTTGCTGGAGTTAATTGTAAATTGTTACTCCAGCCAGAATCATTAGAAGTTGAAGAGGATGGACTGACATTTAGAGATAATGCAATTAAAAAAGCGAGTGAAGTTTCGAGAAAAACGAATAATTTTTCAATAGCAGATGATTCAGGAATTTGTATTGAAGCATTAGGTGGTAAGCCTGGCATTTACTCATCTAGATATGCAGAAAATGATCAGAAGAGAATTGAACGAGTTTTAAGAGAACTTGATGGAGTTCAAAATAGAAGTGCTTTCTTTATTGCTAATATTTGTGTTTGTTCCCCAAATGGCGAAGTGATTTTTGAATCTGAGGCCAAATGTCATGGCAATATTATTTTTAACCCCAGAGGAAAAAGTGGTTTTGGGTATGACCCAATTTTTGAGGAGAGTTCTACCAGATTAACTTTCGCAGAAATGAATAATGATACTAAAGACTCTTGTAGTCATAGAGGTAAAGCATTAAAAAAAATTATTCCAGATTTAATTGAAATTTTTTCTTAAATTCAATTAACCCAAGATCCATGAAGGCCATGAGGAATTGAAATGGGTAATTCATAAACAGCTAATTCTTTTAATTCTTTTGCGTCTAATATCACTAAATCGCTTCCTCTTCTTTCTCCGTTCCATAGAAGTATAAATAAAAATCCCTCATCTTCTTTTGAAGAGTTTTCTGATGGAACCATAATTGGTTCACTAACAAATCCACTTGGACCTGCTGACCAAAAAATCTCTTCCTTAGAAGTTAAATTTATTTTTTTTATTGCTTGAAGTGGAGCGTTCCCCAGCTTTTGAGATGTGCTTGCCATCCAACTAAAAGTTGCTTTTAATCCTAAGTTTTTAGGATTAACTACAGCAAATTCACAACATTGTTCACTGAAAGTTTCAAGTTCAAAAGTTTTTGTCTTTAGATCGATAATTGATCTTTTCAGTTTTCCTTCTGGATATTTATCAAAGTCAATATCCCTAAAATTCTCATCTGGACCAACTGATGGGAAGTCATCATAAAAAATACTATCTAATACGATTTTGGAATCTTTTTCAAATGCGTTTACATGATGAAAAACGAATCCTTCTGGAGCATCTATTGTTAAAGGCGGCTGTCCTCTAAATAATCCACTTTCTCTGGGGATGATAAAAAACTTTGCCTTTTTATTTGGGTTTGACTTTAGACATTGTGCGGCTCCTCTTTGACCCATTACAAATGGAAGAGGATTGAAATCAATAGCATTCTGTAAAAATATTGCCCAATTAGTTGTAATTGCGAAATCATGAAGGAATGCAAAGCCATTAAAGTTATCTTTTCTGTCAAAAATGAGCTCTCCAGAATTTGTACCAGCATTATCAAATTCCATTAATCTGATGGTACTTTTTGGTCCGGTTTGTACTCCAAAAGTGACTAAAAGTTCTGAAGATGCATTTGAGTTTAGGTCTATTTTGGGATGAGCACTGAATGCTTCGTTAGGCTTGAGTACTCCTTTTAATGTTGTTAAACCAAAAGTTTCAAGACTATCAGGATCCATTGCATGTGGACCTGCTGCTTCCCATAATGCGAGAATTTCATCTCCTAATTTAATGACATGTGTATTAGCGATATTCTTGAATTTTAGATCTAATGCATTATTTAAAATTCCTCCAGTTTTTTGTGTTCCAAAAACACCTCTATAAATAAATTTATCTATTTTTTCTTCTTCCAAATAGCCTTTAGTTTTAACAAATCTATTTGTTAATAATGGCTGACCATTTTCGAATTTTATGGATGTTATCATCCCATCGCCATCAAATGGATGATGAACCCATTGTCCACCTCTCTCTAATATTCCTGGTCCATTTCTTAATAATGTTCCATTTAAATTTTTAATATTATTACCTTTGCTAATTTTCAGAGGCTCTTTAGTTAGCTCCTTTTCTACATTTTGATAAGCACTTGACCAATCTTCTTTTTTAAAAATTTTAAATTTATCAATTTTTTTATCTTGTAAATTAGTCACAACAAAATAATAACTTTATCTATATTCGCCAAAAATCAACTGAATTGTGGCTGATTCGAAAAAATTCCTATTTTATTGTTTTTCTAACATTCCTTTACTGCTTGGAATTGAATCAGATCTTCTTGGATCTATTTCGGTAGCCATTCTCATTGCTCTTGAAAAAGCTTTAAAGCACGCCTCAACAATGTGATGTGAATTACTTCCTCGTATTTGATTAATATGCAGAGTAATACCGCTGTTATTTACAAAGGCAATAAAAAACTCTCTTACTAGTTCAGTATCATAATTTCCTATCCTAGGGGCTTTTAATTGAAGATCATAAGATAGATGTGGTCTACCAGAGCAGTCTAAAGTGACTTGAACTAATGCTTCATCTAATGGAGCAAAGAAATGTCCAAATCTGCTTATTCCTTTTCTTTCTCCCAAGGCTTTGGAAAATGCTTTGCCTAATGCGATTCCTACATCTTCATTTGTATGATGATCATCAATATGAGTATCTCCAATTGCTTTTATTTTTAAATCGAACAAACCATGACTGGATATTTGATGAAGCATATGATCTAAGAATGGTATCCCGGTATCAATCTCAGAAATTCCATTTCCATCTAAGTTTATAAATACAGAAATATCTGTTTCATTCGTTTTTCTTTTTATTTCAGATTGCCTTAGAGATGACATATTTATGCAAAAAAACTTAGTTTACATTCCATTAATGCAGTAACCCGCATCAACATAAATTGTTTGGCCTGAAATGCCGCTAGAGAGATCACTTAATAAAAAAGCAGCTGTATTACCTACTTCTGTTTGAGTGACTGTTCTGCGTAAAGGAGCCTTTTCTTCAACATTGTGAATCATATCTAAAATGCCACCTATAGCAGAACTCGCAAGTGTTCTTATAGGCCCAGCACTTATTGCGTTAACTCTGACTTGTTTTTCGGGACCAAGTTCTGCAGAAAGATATCTTACTGAAGCTTCTAAAGCTGCTTTAGCCACTCCCATCACGTTATAGTTAGGAATCGCCCTTTCTGAACCTAAATAAGTTAATGAGACAACTCCAGCACCATCACTAAAAAGTGGTTTTGCTGCTTTACATAAAGGTGCTAACGAATACGCACTTATATTAAGAGCCCTATCAAAACCCTCTGAAGTGGTAGCACTATAATCTCCAATCAATTCATCCCTTCCTGCAAATGCTAGGCAGTGAACTAATCCGTCAATTCCCCCCCAATTGTCTTTTATATTTTTAAAGATTTCTTCAATTTGAGCTGGATTTTGAACATCAAGAGGCAAAAATAATGATGGGTTTAAAGGTTCAGTTAGTTCTCTAACTTTAGACTCGAATCTTCCCTTATCATCAGGCAAATATGTGATTCCAAGTTCTGCGCCAGCTTTTGAAAGTTGTTGAGCGATACCCCATGCTATTGAACGATTGTTGGCAATTCCTGTAACAAGAATTTTTTTGCCAGTTAGATTTAGAAGCATTTTGTTTATTATTTCTATTATTCTCCTATATAAAAGTACCTATCTTTACGGATTACTGCAAAATATACAATAATTTTCAAATATCAAAGAATTTTTAACTTGAACATGGTAAGAACAAATTCTATGGTTTTGGAATTAGGTTTTCAATTACCGTATTTCGAAATGTTAAATGCTAATTCTTCAAAAAATGAATATTTTAATTCTCATAATCTAGATAATCGGCATTTACTTTTAATGTTTATTTGTGCCCATTGCCCATTTGTTAAATATATTGAGAATCAAATTTTCACCTTAAGTAAAGAAATTGAAAATACAGTTCAAACAGTTGCAATTTCTAGTAATGATATTGTCACTCATCCTTCAGATTCTCCTAAAAATTTGAGATTACAAGCACAAACTCAGGGATGGAGTTTTCCTTATCTATATGATGAAAATCAAAATTTTGCTAAGAAATTAAAAGCGGCTTGCACCCCAGATTTTTATCTTTTTTCAAATGAAGGAGATGGTGATTTTTTATTGTATTATCATGGCCAATTAGACGATAGTAGACCAGGCAATAATATCCCTCTATCTGGAAAAGATTTGCGCTCTGCCGTAAAAGATTTGAATCAAGATAATTCTTATCCTTCAAATCAGATGCCTTCTTTAGGTTGTAATATAAAATGGAATCCTGGTAAAGAACCAAGTTGGTTTAAATGAATTAAAAATTTTTTACCCATAGAAATATGGTTTAGGGTTAATATATTTACTATGCAGATACCTCCATTTACTTTAGATAGGCAGTTCCAAGAAATTGGCTCTGAAATTGAAAGTGAGGTTTCTAAAGTTTTAAGAGGGGGCCAGTATATTGGAGGACAAGAAATTGCCAAATTTGAGGAGAGTTTTTCAAATCTGATTGGTGTTGGAAATACTATTGGATGTAATAGTGGAACTGATGCTTTAGTATTAGCTTTGCGCGCATTAGATATTGGTGTGGGTGATGAAGTTATTACCTCATCTTTTAGCTTTTTTGCAACTGCAGAGGCTATTAGTGCAGTTGGTGCTAATCCTGTTTTGGTAGATATAGATCCAGAAACTTATCTCATTAATACTGAACTAATAGAACAAGAAATAAATTCTAATACCAAGGCAATTATGCCAGTTCATCTATTTGGTAATGCAGTGAATATGACCTTAATAAAATCTTTGGCCAAGAAATATGACTTAAAAGTAATCGAAGATTGTGCTCAGGCAACATGCACAATGTGGGAAACTTCCAAAGTTGGTAGTATCGGTGATATAGGCTGTTTTAGCTTTTTCCCTACTAAAAATTTAGGAGCTGCTGGAGATGGTGGAGCAGTAACAACTTCAGATCAGAAGATTGCAAAAAAAATTAGAGAACTGGCTGTTCATGGCAGCCCATTAAGATATCACCATACCCAAATTGGATATAACAGCAGACTTGATACCATTCAAGCTGCCATATTAAACATTAAAATTAAATATATTTCTAAATGGATTAATAATCGCCAAAAAATTGCTAATAATTACCTTGATTTATTAGAAAAAAATCCATTTATTAGTTTTCCAAAAATTAGCTCTGATTCAATTTCCC
>CACKJL010000037.1 GCA_902600395.1 uncultured Prochlorococcus sp.
TGGAAAAAGCATTAAAAAATGATATCCAATTTTACCTAATGAGTATTTCCCTAAATTATATAAAAATAAATTAAATTGACTGTAAAATATAATTTGTATGAAGTTGTAAAATATTCCAGTTAAATGCATAGCTCCTATTGCTATAAATCCGTTTTTTAAAAAGTTTCCAACGTTTATTTTATTTCTATTATTTAAATTATCAATTATTTTGATTAATGGATATAAACCTAATAAATAACCAAAATTTGGAGTGAGCAAATAACCTAATGAACCTCCTTGGTGAAAGACAGGAAGTATAAATAATCCTAAAATTATATATATAGAAAATGCTCTGAAAACAACTTTTTTATGGAATATAAGTGTTAATAAAATTATGGTCGGAATTTGCCATGTGATAGGGAACTCAAAGTTATTACTAGATTTATAGATAAAAGGTAGTGGAATATAAACAGGTAACATTGATGTTATTACTATTGATTGAAGACTAACCAGGATCTCAATTAATTTATAAAAATTGAGCATTATTACAAATTCTATTTATAAACTTCTCAATGCAACAATTGGATCTAATTTAGAAGCTCTTTTTGCAGGTAAAACGCCAAAGATTAAACCTATTGATCCTGAAATGATCATGGTAGAAAAAGTAGTTGTAATTCCTACTGAAGCAGGAAGTGGTGTTATCAGAGATAAAATAAAAACACCTGATAATCCTGTTGTTGTTCCAATTAATCCTCCAATTGTAGATAAAATCAATGCCTCAATCAAAAATTGAATTAATATATCTGACTGTTTAGCTCCTATCGCTTTTCTAAGTCCAATTTCTTCAGTCCTTTCACTTACAGAAACGAGCATAATATTCATGATTCCTATGCCTCCAACCACCAAAGATACTGCCCCAATACCAGCCAATAAAAACGTTAGCCCACTGGTTATATTAGTCACTATATTCAATGCATCTTCTTGCGATCTAACCGCAAAGTCATCATCTCTGATTATTTTATGTCTTTGCCTTAATAAGTTAGTAATCTGAAATTTAGCGGCACTAGTTGCATTTTTATTTATAGCTTCAACACTAATGAAGCTTAAACTTACTCCATATGTTGGGTCCTTCCCTGAAATCCTATTGACCATGGTGGTTAATGGAATATAAGCATTTTTGTCTTGATTACTTCCAAATACAGCACCTTTTGGTTTTAATATTCCAATAATTTCATAAGTATGATCTTTAATTCTGATTTTTTCCCCAAGTGATGAAGAATTATCTTTGAAAAATTCGTCTTTAAGATCAGGACCTATTACTACATAACTTCTTGCACTACTTATATCACTCTTAGATATAAATCTTCCCTTATCAACTTCAAAGCTTCTTACTTCAAGAAATTCAGGAGTAACTCCTGCAATTGATATATTTAGACTTTTAGAATTTGACTGCACTATTTCGTTAGCAGAAATTTGAGGAGCAACTTTTTTAACTGTAGGTACTTGATTACTTATTGCTAGAGCATCTTCTAAAACAAGATTTTTAGGAAATGAAATACCTCTTCTTCTGGTGTCATTATTTCCAGGAACAATGAACAAAACATTTGCACCTAAATTACTTAATTGGTTTTTGGCTAATGTTTGAGCACCTCTTCCAAGCCCAACAAGTGTAATAACTGATGCATTTCCTATAATTATTCCCAACATTGTTAACGAACTTCTCAATTTGTTCGAAACTAAAGTTTTTGTGGCCATGCCTAAGGCTTCTTTTATTGAGATATTCCTAGACATATTTATATTTATCTAATGCATCATCATCATCTTCAATTTGCCCCATGTATATAACACCTTCATTTAGCTGCAGTGTAATAAGGTCGCCGTTGCAAATTTGATGATCATTCATATTTTCTAAATTACAAATTGTAGAAATCTTTTTATTATTTTTGTTAAACAAAGCATAAACATCATTTACATTTTGGTTCGTAACAATGCCGGCAATATTTTTACTCAGTGGAATTTTATTCATTAATTCCTTCGGAACAAATAATATTTCTCCTGGGCAAATTAAGGACATGTCAAGATTGTTATTAATTATTCTTGCTTTACCAGTAACACCGATTTCCCCTATTGAAATTCCTCTTGATACAATCTTCCTTACTAAACCGACTTTTATTAAATCTGTAGAGCCGCTTATTCCAGTTAATGTACCTGCGGTTTGTACTACTAAATCTCCTTGATTTAGGATTCCCATCTCCTGAGCAATTTGCATAGCTAAACTAAAAGTTTTTGCTGTTCTTTCATCATTTTTAACTACTATTGGAGTAACTCCCCAAACAAGTTGCAATCTTCTCGCTACACTTCTCTCTGTTGTAGTTGCCAAGATAGGTGTTGGTGGTCTGAATTTACTTACATTTCGAGCGGTAGAACCTGATTTAGTTAAAGGGATTATTGCTCCTGCATCAAGTTGTCTAGCTATATTACTTACTGCTGCACTAATAGCATTTGGGATCGTACTGGGTAAGTGGCTTTCAATAGCCTTAAGTGGATAATCCCTCTCAATTCTTCTTGCTATGGTTGCCATCGTTTCAACTGCCTCTACAGGATAATCGCCAACTGCAGTTTCGTTTGAAAGCATTACAGCATCTGTACCATCCAGAATTGCATTTGCAACATCACTAACTTCGGCCCTTGTTGGTCTTGGGTTAGAAGCCATAGAATCAAGCATTTGGGTCGCTGTAATTATTGGGATACCTAATGAATTAGCTTTTCTTATTAACTCCTTTTGTAAAAGAGGAACTTCTTCAGCAGGCATTTCAACTCCCAAATCACCTCTTGCAACCATAACCCCATCACATAAGGGTAATACTGTATCGATCTGATCAATTGCTTCAAATTTTTCTATTTTTGCGACTACAGGAGTTGAATGCCCATTTTTATTTATTAAATCTTTTATCTCATTTATATCGGATGGATTTCTTACGAAACTTAGTGCTATCCAATCAACTCCTTCAGATAAACCGAATTTTAAATCCTCTTTATCTTTTTCTGTTAATGCTTTTACTGATAATTGAACATCTGGAAAATTAACACCTTTATTGTTTGAAAGAACCCCTCCTACAGTTACAAGACACTCCAAAAGATTAGCTTTTATATCTACTTTTTCTACAATCATTTCTATTTTCCCATCATCTAAAAGTATTCTTTTCCCTTCGCTAACTTCTTGAGAAAGTTTGTCGTAGGTAACATTTGCAATAGTATTTGTACATTCGACTTTATTTGATGTCAGTGTGAATTTATCGCCTTTTTTAACTTTTACTGGCCCATCTTTAAAGCGCCCTAATCGTATTTTAGGTCCTTGAAGATCTTGCAATATTCCAATATCTATATCTAACTTTTTTGATACTTCCCTTATGGTTTTTATTCTCTCTGCATGATCTTTATGATCTCCATGTGAGAAATTTAATCTGAATGTTGTTACTCCAGCTTTAATTAAATTTGTAATTATTTCTTCAGATTGAGTTGCAGGGCCAATAGTTGCTACTATTTTTGTTCTTCTTTTTAAATCAATATTCGACATATATAGATAATATTGCTAGATATAAATAAATTTACCATACCCAAAGTTAGTTATTTAAGTCATGGATTTTAAAACTTATCAGAAAAAAGCTAGAGAAACAGCACAATATCCAGATTTAGGTTCAAATAATATTTATCCAACTCTTGGTTTAGTGGGAGAGGCTGGTGAGGTGGCAGAAAAAGTGAAAAAGGTTTTAAGAGATAAAAATGGAATATTTGATAACGAATCAAGATTAGGTATTAAAAAAGAGTTAGGAGATGTTTTGTGGTATATATCAAATCTTTGTACAGAATTAAATTTCAATTTAGAGGATGTTGCATTACAAAACCTTGAAAAATTAAAATTAAGAGCTGCAAAAGGCAAGATAAGAGGTTCTGGAGATGATAGATAAATTCAGCTATAACCTAAGCTTGCATACTGGAGATTTGTAATTAAATTTTGAATAACATTTAAAAGTAAAAAAGCTAACAAAGATGAAATATCAAATCCACCTATTGGAGGAATAATACCTCTAAAAATGTTTAAATAAGGATCTGTGATAGAAGTTAATGCAGATAAAACACCGTTACTCCAATCAATACCTGGAAACCATGTCAGTAAAATTCTTATTATTAATATGAAAGAATAAATTGATAAAGTTTGACCCAGAACTGCAAAAATCTCAGATAACATTATGTTGTCGTAATTTAATACATCCTAACATTTACTTATTATTGCTGCTTATTGTTACCACTTCCTATATTTGAGAGATATTCATTACTTACTGCAAAAGTTTGAAAAAACTTTTCAGATAATGATAGCCAATATGATCTACCATCTTTTTGCTTCCGTTTGACGATGAATTTCTTTTCTAATAATTCTTTAATATGATCATAAGCACCTGAACCACGAAGAAGTATGAGGTCCGATTGCAGGATCTTTTTTTTGATCGCAATAGTTGCCAATGTCCTTAATTCGGATGTTTTCAAATCAGAAGGAAGTAAATCATCGACGAATTCATTAAGACTAGATTTTAGTTCGAGAGAAAAACTATTATTAACTGCATTTAATTCAATAGCTGAGTTGGGATTAGAGTATTTATTTTTTAGATCTTTAATTGCATCATTTATTGAGTTTATATCAGAATTAGTAATTTCTGAAAGATCTTTTTTTGTTATTGGTCTGCCTTTCAAATATAGAACAGCTTCAACTTTAGTAACTAGATCTATATCAGTTATTGGCGTGGTATTTAGATCAGATTGATTGATTTTAATTACCGAAATCTTTCCTAATTTACCTTAAATTTAATCTGATGCACCAAGGAATAATCTATATGTATCGTTTTGAGTTTCATCCCAGAATTTATAACCTAGAATTCTTACAAAATTATTCCACTCTAAAATCTCATTTTTCTCAATCAAAACTCCAATAACAATTTTTCCTACATCAGCTCCATAATTCCTGTAGTGAAATACGCTTATAGACCAATTAGATTTCATATTATTTAAGAAGTTTATTAATGCGCCTGGCCTTTCAGGAAACTCAAATCTGTATAAAAGTTCAATAAAGTTTCTATATTCCATCTCTTTAAAATCCCTTGGTAATCTTCCACCTACCATATGTCTGAGATGATTTTTAGATAATTCATCATCACTTATGTCAATAAATGAGTACTCAGAATTTTTAAATACATTTAATAGATTTTTTTTATCATTTAAACCATAGACTTGAACCCCTACAAAGATCTGTGCATTCTTTGAATTTGACATCCTATAGCTAAATTCAGTTAAATTTCTATTATCAAGTAACTTACAAAAATCAATTAGACTACCAGCACGTTCAGGAATTTCAACAGC
The DNA here is from genome assembly GCA_902600395.1 of uncultured Prochlorococcus sp. Lineage (GTDB taxonomy): Bacteria > Cyanobacteriota > Cyanobacteriia > PCC-6307 > Cyanobiaceae > Prochlorococcus_A. The sequence goes on from CACKJL010000037.1 coordinate 5,392, forward strand.
CATCATTACTTCTTTACACTCTCCAAGTTCTGCTCTTTCTGCTACAAATCTAAGCCTCTCAAAATTCATATTTGCACCACATGCAATCGCAACCATTTTTCTATTTGAATGATTCGAATTTAAAATATCTTTTTTCATTCCCGCTATTGATAAGGCACCTGCGGGCTCTAGTATTGATCTAGTATCCTCAAAAACATCTTTTATAGCAGCACAGATTTCATCAGTGTTAACCCTAATCATCTTATCTATATATTTTCTACCAATATCAAAAGTATTTTTACCAATTTTTTTAACTGCCACTCCGTCTGCAAATTGACCTACAGAAGATAGTTCCACAATTTTTTCTTCTTCCAAAGATCTCGTCATAGCGTCAGCATCTTCTGGTTCTACACCAATTATTTTTACTTCAGGCCATACTTTTTTAAGGTATAAGGATATACCTGATATCAATCCCCCACCACCTACAGCAATATAAATTGCATAAGGTTTTTCCTTAAGCTGCTGTTCAAGTTCTATAGCTATAGTTCCTTGTCCAGCTATTACTTCTGGATCATCAAAGGGATGAATAAAGCATAAATTTCTTTCTTGGCTAATCCTTATTGCCTCTTTGTAAGTTTCATCATAGTTATCGCCATATAATATAACTTTTGCTTTTAAATTTTTTACTGCATTAACTTTTACTAGAGGTGTGGTAATGGGCATTAATATAGTTGCTTGGCAATTTAACTTAAGGGCACTAAGTGCCACCCCTTGTGCATGATTACCAGCACTAGAGGTAATTACTCCCTGAGCAAGCTGTGAATTTGTGAGCTTACTCATTTTGTTATATGCACCTCTTATTTTGAATGAAAATACATCCTGAAGATCTTCTCTTTTTAGAAAAACTTCATTATTAAGTGTATTACTTAAATTATGAGCTTTCTCTAGTGGTGTTTTTTTTGCAACTTCATAGACTTCAGCTTGAAGTATTTTTTCAAAATAATCATTCATATATATATTTTTAGCATTAATTATTAATCTAATAAAACATTACATGATCTATTTCAAAAAAAAATACTCATTTTGCACCTCGGCGTTTTAGATTATATAGATACCAATTTTTGTTAAATGCTTTTAAGTGAGTTAAGTCATCCAAATCAACTTCATGGCTTAACAGTTTCACAATTAGAGGAAATTGCTTGTCAAATTAGAGAAAGACATCTTCAGGTAGTATCTACTAGTGGAGGACATCTTGGTCCTGGATTAGGTGTAGTTGAGTTGACATTGGCTTTATATCAAACTCTTGATCTTGATTTTGACAAAGTTGTTTGGGATGTAGGACATCAAGGTTACCCTCATAAATTAATTACAGGACGTTTCAGTCAATTTGATTCTCTAAGACAACAAAATGGAGTTGCTGGATATCTAAAAAGAAGCGAAAGTAAATTTGATCATTTTGGTGCTGGACATGCAAGTACTTCTATTTCTGCTGCTTTAGGAATGGCAATAGCAAGAGATAGAAAAGGTGAAAATTACAAATGTGTCGCTGTTATTGGAGATGGAGCACTAACTGGAGGAATGGCATTAGAAGCTATAAATCATGCAGGTCACTTACCAAATACCCCTTTAGTTGTAGTATTGAACGATAATGACATGTCTATTTCACCTCCTGTTGGAGCCCTTTCATCTTACTTAAATAAGGTAAGAGTAAGTCCACCATTGCAATTTTTGTCCGATAGTGTTCAAGAAAGTGTAAAAAATATTCCCTTAATTGGTAAGGATATCCCAGAAGAATTAAAAAATATTAAAGGAAGCGTTAGACGACTATCCGTGCCTAAAGTTGGAGCTGTTTTTGAAGAACTTGGATTTACATATATGGGTCCAATTGATGGTCATGATATTGGTAACTTAGTTAAGACCTTTAACGCTGCACATAAACTCAAAAGACCTGTACTTGTTCATGTTGTCACAACAAAAGGTAAGGGTTACCCATATGCAGAAGCAGATCAGGTTGGATATCATGCACAGTCTGCATTTGATCTTACAACGGGAAAATCTATTCCATCAAAGAAACCTAAACCTGTTAGTTATAGTAAAATATTTGGGCAAACCTTATTAAAAATATGTGAGCAAGATAGCAAAGTCGTTGGTATTACAGCTGCAATGGCTACAGGTACTGGTTTAGATATATTGCAAAAAAATATCCCTGATCAATACATAGATGTAGGAATAGCAGAACAACATGCAGTTACTCTTGCGGCAGGAATGTCTTGCGATGGTCTTAAACCTGTTGTAGCTATTTATAGTACTTTTCTTCAACGTGCTTTCGACCAATTAATTCATGATGTAGGGATACAAAATTTACCTGTATCGTTTGTACTTGATAGAGCTGGCATAGTTGGGGCTGACGGTCCTACTCATCAAGGTCAGTACGATATTAGTTATATGAGATCTATACCTAATTTTGTATTGATGGCACCAAAAGATGAGTCTGAATTACAGAGAATGTTAATAACTTCAATTAACCATAATGGTCCTACAGCTCTTAGAATTCCAAGAGGTTCTGGATTAGGGGTGGCTGTAATGGATGAGGGTTGGGAACCTTTGAATATAGGCGAAGCTGAAATACTTGAAGAAGGTGAAGATATTTTAATTATTGCTTATGGATCAATGGTTGCATCAGCTATTGAAACTGCAAATATCCTAAAAAATATGAACATTA
>CACKJL010000038.1 GCA_902600395.1 uncultured Prochlorococcus sp.
GTTATTACTTCTGTTAATTTTTTAATATCTATTTGTTGTGAAGATTGAGAGATTGCATCTTCATAATCTTTCATTTTTGAATCAATTTCATCTTGCTCAACTTTTATGTTTTCTGTTTCAGCTAATGCTTTTAAAGCTAAATTTCTTTGAACATTTTTTTCAGCTTGAGGCCTTGTGGACTCTGCTAATGACTTAACCAATTCCGGAGTGAAAGTAGATTTAACATCAAGACCTTGTTGAGCGAATCTTTGAGCGGTTTGTTCAATATTATTCCTCACTTCTATATCAATCATAGATTTTGGAATTTCAGCAACCAATTCGTTTGTTAAGGCATCTAATAAAGCTTCAATTTTGATATCTTTTTGAGTTTTTTCAAAATTGTCTTTAAGTTGCTTTTCAATATCTTTCTTTAACTCTTTTAATGATTCTTTGTTGCCAGACTGTTTTGCAAAATCGTCATTAAGTTCAGGCAATTCTTTTTCCTTAAGATCCTTAAGATTTACTTCAAAAATTGCTTCTTTGCCTCTTGAATCCTCATGAGAATAGTCATCAGGAAATTTAAGGTTAAGTGTTTTATTATCACCAATTTTCATCTTTACGATTCCCTCAACGAAACCGGGAATCATTTTGTTCTTTTCTAACTCAAGATCCATTGATTCACTTGTTCCACCATCAATCTCTTTACCAGAATCTTTATATTTTCCTTTGAAACTAACTACAGCAATATCTCCTAATTTTGCTGCTCTATTGGTAACTGGAATAATGTTTGCAAACTGATTTCTAGATTTTTCTAGCGCTTCATCTATTGACTTAGGATCAAACTTTGTCTTTGATATTTCAACACTTAGTCCTTTGGATTTTTTAAGTTTTAATTCTGGGGCAACATCAGTTTGAAGAGTAACCTTAAGTGATTTTTCAGGACTAAACTTTGCAAGTAAAGATTCAAATCCATCTACCAATTCTGGCTCACTTAGTGGCTCTATAGATTTTATTTTTAACGCTTCTTGCCATGATTTATCAATAATTTTTTCCAGAGCAGAAGCATGTAATTGTGTGATGCCAATTCTTTGGATTAAGACTTGTTTAGGAATCTTACCAAGTCTAAATCCCGGAATTTTAGCCGAACGACTGATAGAACTGATTGTTTCATTTACACACGTTTTGCATGTCTCAGATGGTATTTCTAATTCGAATGAAATTCTACTTTGAGGCAGAGGTGTTGTTTTGACTATTAGTGCATCTTTAGCCATGTTTTCTAAGTTATTACTATGAACCGAATCTTAATTATTTCACATTATGTGATTTCCTTGAAAGTTAATTTTTTGATAAAGTAAAAAAAATAGTCAATCTATTTATAAAAATCATTTTAAAGTGTGAGACAATCTCCGTATTTGCCTAATAGGCCATTAAAAGTTGCTGTTTTAGGTTCTTCAGGTGCTGTGGGATCTGAATTGCTAAAAATTCTTGAACAACGTGATTTCCCAATATCAGAATTGGTCTTGCTTTCATCAGAGCGGTCAGAAGGAAAAAAAATTATTTGGAAAGATGAAGAATTAGTTACAAAAAAAACAACTAAGGAAGAATTTAAGAATCTTGATTTAGTTTTGGCTTCAGCTGGCGGAAGTATTTCAAAAAAGTGGTTGTCTACCATTATTGATCAAAATGCTTTACTGATAGATAATTCAAGTGCTTTTAGGTTAGATAAGAACGTTCCTCTTATAGTCCCTGAAGTTAATGCTAGTGACGTAATTAATCATGATGGGGTAATAGCGAATCCAAACTGCACTACCATTTTGTTGACATTAGTTTTAGCTCCATTAAACAAACTTTCGACTATTCAAAGAGTTATTGTCTCAACATATCAATCTGTCAGTGGTGCAGGCCAACTGGCGATGGAGGAACTAAAACTTTTAACTGAACAATATCTTCAAGGAAATCCTAAAAAAAGTGAAGTTTTGCCATACTCCCTTGCTTTTAATTTGTTTTTACATAATTCCCCTATGCTTTCAAATAATTACTGCGAAGAAGAGATGAAAATGGTTAATGAGACAAGGAAAATATTAAATATTGCTGATTTAAAGCTCTCTGCTACATGCGTTCGAGTCCCAGTTCTGAGAGCACATTCTGAATCGATCAATATTGAATTTGCCGATGTAGTTGAGCCTAAAGATGCTCTTGAAGAATTAAAAAAATCTCCTGGAATTGAAATTATTGAGGATTACAAAAATAATAGATTTCCTATGCCAAATGACGTTATGGGAAGGGATAATGTTGCTGTTGGCAGGCTAAGAACTGATTTAAGTCATCCTCATGGATTAGAATTATGGTTATGTGGAGATCAAATAAGAAAAGGAGCAGCTCTGAATGCTGTTCAAATAGCTGAGTTATTAATTCCAAAAAAATGATTACAGACAAAACTGAGTGTAATAATCCACTATTTGGAAGAATATTGACTGCAATGGTTACTCCATTCACTGAGAATGGAGATGTAGATTATGAACTAGCTATAAAACTTTCAAATTATCTTTTTGAGAACGGTTCAGATGGAATTGTGTTGTGCGGTACTACTGGAGAATCTCCGACTCTTTCATGGGCGGAACAGCATGATTTATTTATTGCGGTAAAAGGATCTTTGGATGCAAGCTGTAAAGTCATAGTTGGCACTGGTAGCAATTGTACAAGCGAAGCTGTGGAAGCTACAAAAAAAGCTTACGAATCTGGTGCCGACGGTGCTTTGGTCGTTGTTCCTTATTACAATAAGCCGCCTCAAGAAGGTCTTTATAAACATTTCAGTTCTATTGCTAAATCTGCAAAGGATTTGCCTCTTATGCTCTACAACATTCCTGGCAGAACTGGATGCAATTTATTACCTGATACTGTGAAGAAACTTATGGATTTCTCAAATATTCTCAGTATTAAAGCTGCAAGCGGTAGAATAGAAGAAGTAACAGAACTAAGAGCTATTTGTGGCTCCGAACTCTCTGTATATAGTGGCGACGATTCATTGTTGCTTCCAATGTTATCTGTAGGTGCTGTAGGAGTAGTAAGTGTTGCAAGTCATTTAGTTGGATTGCAATTGAAAGAGATGATTCATTCTTTTCAAAGTGGGAAGGTTTCCAATGCTCTAGCTATTCATGAAAAACTTCAGCCTCTTTTTAAAGCACTCTTTATGACTACTAATCCAATCCCAATTAAAGCTGCTTTGGAGCTATCGGGGTGGGATGTAGGTAATCCTAGAAGTCCTTTGTCACCTTTAAACAATGACATGAAAAAGCAACTATCTTTTATCCTGAATTCCCTATAATAGGGATTATATTTAACTTGATAATTAAATTTAAATAAACCTTATTTGATTACAAGCAGGCCTTCATAAATTTCAAAATTATGCAATCAAGTACAAATTCAACTGTAAATAGATCTACTCATGATTCATCTAGATCTAAAAGTAATACTCCAGCTCTACGAGTAATACCTCTTGGAGGATTACATGAAATAGGAAAAAACACTTGCGTTTTTGAATATGGTGATGAATTAATGCTTGTTGATGCTGGCTTGGCTTTCCCATCTGATGGTATGCATGGCGTAAACGTTGTTATGCCTGATACAACTTTTTTAAAAGAAAATCAAAGAAGAATAAAAGGAATGATTGTCACTCACGGGCATGAAGATCACATTGGAGGTATTTCTCATCATCTAAAGCATTTTAATATTCCCATTATTTATGGCCCAAGACTGGCAATGTCAATGCTTAGAGGAAAAATGGAGGAAGCAGGGGTATCTGATAGAACAACTATACAGACAGTAAATCCAAGAGATGTTGTAAAAGTAGGACAACATTTTTCTGTTGAATTTATTCGAAATACCCATTCTATTTGCGATAGCTTTTCTTTAGCAGTGACAACACCTGTTGGCACAATTATTTTCACGGGAGATTTTAAGTTTGATCATATGCCAGTTGATGGCGAGCAATTTGATATTGAAAGAATGGTGCATTACGGAGAGAAGGGTGTTTTATGCATGTTCAGTGATTCTACTAATGCCGAAGTTCCAGGTTTTTGTCCTTCTGAGAAGACTATCTATCCCTCTTTAGAAAAACATATTGCAGAGGCAAAAGAACGAGTTATCCTTACCACTTTTGCTAGTTCTGTGCATAGAGTGACAATGATCTTAGAATTGGCCATGAAACATGGAAGAAAGGTCGGTTTGTTAGGTAGATCGATGATAAATGTTATTGCTAAGGCAAGAGATATTGGTTATATGAAATGCCCAGATGATTTGTTTGTTCCTATCAAGCAAATTAGAGATTTGCCAGATAGGGAGACCTTATTATTAATGACAGGTAGTCAAGGAGAACCTCTAGCAGCGTTAAGTAGAATCTCTCGTGGTGAACATCAGCATGTTCGTCTAAAGACTACTGATACTGTAATATTTTCAGCCAGCCCAATTCCTGGTAATACTATTTCCGTTGTTAATACAATAGATAGATTAATGAAACTCGGAGCAAAGGTTGTTTATGGAAAGGGTGAGAATATTCATGTTTCTGGTCATGGTTTTCAAGAAGATCAAAAGTTAATGTTGGCACTCGCAAAACCTAAGTTTTTTGTTCCTGTTCATGGAGAACATAGAATGCTTGTTTGTCATGGGAAGAGTGCACAAACTATGGGTGTTCCAAAGGACAATATCCTAATTATTGAAAATGGAGATGTAGTTGAGTTAACACCTAATTCTATTCAAAAGGGTGATCCTGTAAAAGCTGGTGTTGAACTGCTTGATAACTCACGAAATGGGATAGTAGATGCTCGAGTATTAAAGGAAAGGCAGCAATTAGCTGGGGATGGTGTAGTAACTGTTTTAGCTCCTATTAGTACAGATGGGAAGATGGTTGCGCCTCCTAGAGTTAATTTGAGAGGAGTTGTTACTACTGCAGAGCCAAGAAAAATGTCTATGTGGACAGAACGAGAAATAAGCTGGGTTTTAGAAAATAGATGGAAACAATTATCCAGACAAACTGGGCCGAATAATTTTGAGGTAGATTGGATTGGTGTACAAAGAGAAATTGAAAATGGTTTATCGAGAAGAATGAGAAGAGAATTACAAGTTGAACCACTTATTTTGTGTTTAGTTCAACCTGCTCCAAGTGGAACTCGTGCTTATATTCCAAAGATTACCGAAGAGCAAAATTTCTCCAATAGAAATAGAAACAATAATAATTTCCATAAGAAATCAAACAATAATCATCCTAATAGTTCAAATAACCCACAAAATACCCAAAAAAGTCCAAAAGTATCACAGAATCCATCAGCTGAGACTGCTACAGAAGATTCATTTGAAGGTAGAACAAGAAGAAGAAGATCTGCTGTAACTTCTTAACTTTTTTCAAAATTTATATAGTTTTTATCCCAAACAATTTTTAAAAACTCTTGCAGATTAATTTGACCTTTATTTTTTTCATAAATTGAAGTTGCTAATTTTGTCAGATTTTTAGAACTACATTGCTTTGGAGATATTTCTTTTAAAAATCTATTTAAAATTGTGCACCTCGCTTCAATACACATACCATTTAGGAGATTCCTATCGATACCTTTAACATCTTTACAATAAAAATACGCTAGTTCACTTAGATCATTACGTTCATTATTGTATTTGCTCATTTTTTGGGAAAAATTATTTATCCTTTCAGAACAACCAGGATAGATGACTTCTAAGGTGGGAATAATTTTTTTTCTTACTAAATTTCTTTTTAATTTAAGATCTGAATTTGTAGGATCTTCCCAGACTGGGATCTTCATTTCATTGCAAAATTGTTTTGTGTCTTCCCTACTGAAAATTAATATTGGTCTTATTAAATAAATTTGATTTTCTATTAATCTTTTAATCTCAATATTACTCAGACCTGCAAAATTGCTTCCTCTAGATAAATTGAGGATAAATGTTTCTGCATTATCACTACTCGTGTGACCAGTTAGCAAATAAATATTATGTTTTTCTTGGTTTTTATTTAATAAAGTTTTGGCTCTTTCACATAATTTTTTATATCTCCATTCTCGTGCTTTTTCTTCTGAAGAAATGCCTTCTTTATTTGCTTGATCAAAAGAGAATGAAATATTTTTATCTTCGCAATAATCTTTTAATTCAAGAGCATATAGTGATGATTTTTCGTGCCACTGATGATCACCATGCCAAACACTAATAGACCAATTATGTAGTTTTTTTAGGTCATTAATTAGAGTTAATAAAGCCATTGAGTCTTGACCCCCCGAAACACTTATTAAAATATTGGATCCTTTGGGAATTAATATTTTTTTGGCAAGAATCTCCTTATGAAGCCGATGATGCCATGATGACCAATTTTTCTGACTTAATTGTTTATCAGTCATTTTGTGTTGCTCAGATAATATTTTTTAAAAAATGCACTGTTTTACTAAAACAATGTCACAATCGGGTAATAAATTCATTAAGTAAATGAGTCTGATTAATCTTTTGCCACAAAAAATCAAAGAAGAGTTAGGAAGCAAATCCTTACTCAAAGTTATTTCAGGATTGAATAATTTCGATGTTCAGTCTGTGAAAATAATTGTTGAGGCTGCTTCATTAGGAGGTGCAGATCTTGTCGATATTGCTTGTAAACCTGAACTCGTTGATGTAGCACTTAAGAATTCAATACTACCAGTTTGTGTTAGTTCAGTAGTGCCTCGATCTTTTCAAGATTGTGTAAAAGCAGGAGCATCATTAATTGAGATAGGAAATTACGATACTTTTTATGAAAAAGGCATTCATTTTTCAGATAAAAAAGTTTTAAAAATTACAAAAGAGACGAGGGATTTATTGCCTAATTTTCCTTTATCAGTAACTGTTCCTCATACTATGCCTATTGATAAACAAGTTGATCTTGCTGTAAAGCTAGTGGAAGAAGGAGTTGATATTATTCAAACAGAAGGTGGTACCAGTTCTACTCCTTACTCTCCAGGAATTCAAGGTTTTTTTGAAAAATCAGTACCAACTCTGGCATCTACCTATGCTATTCATCAAGAATTCAAGAAACAATCTCTGAATATACCAATCATGAGTGCCTCTGGATTAAGCCAAGTAACTTGTCCACTAGCAATATCCTCTGGAGCCTCAGCAGTTGGCGTTGGATCGGTGGTTAATAAATTAGATGATTTAATATCAATGATTGCGGTTGTTAGGGGCTTAAAAGAATCTTTGAAAAATTCAATAATTGGAGAAAAAATTTCTTAGTATAGCAACATCCTTTAGCTACTAGCTTGATGAACAACTATAAGCTTCAAGCTCCTTACGAACCAAATGGAGATCAACCAGAAGCTATTAAAAAATTAGTTAAAGGCGTAAATAATGGTAAACAGTTTCAGACTCTTTTAGGAGCTACTGGAACTGGAAAAACATTTACCATTGCCAATGTAATTCAACAAACAGGAAGGCCAGCACTTGTTTTAGCCCATAACAAAACGTTGGCTGCACAACTATGTAATGAATTAAGGGAATTTTTTCCAAAAAATGCTGTTGAGTACTTCATTTCTTACTACGATTATTATCAACCAGAAGCTTATGTACCTGTAAGTGATACTTACATAGCCAAAACTGCTTCAATTAATGAAGAAATAGATATGCTTAGGCATTCTGCAACACGCTCATTATTTGAAAGAAAAGATGTAATTGTTGTAGCCTCAATAAGTTGTATTTATGGTCTTGGTATACCGAGTGAGTATTTAAAAGCTGCAGTTAAATTTGAAGTGGGAAAATCAATAAATCTAAGTTCTTC
>CACKJL010000039.1 GCA_902600395.1 uncultured Prochlorococcus sp.
TGTTTTGTAATGCTCATCGCCGACAACTGATGGTTGTAGCATAGTGCTTGTTGAGTCTAATGGATCAACTGCTGGATAAATTCCCTTAGCTGCAAGAGCTCTAGCAAGAACGGTAGTAGCATCTAAATGGGCAAAGGTTGTTGCTGGAGCAGGGTCTGTTAAGTCATCAGCAGGTACGTAAACAGCCTGAATAGATGTTATTGATCCTTCTAATGTAGATGTAATTCTTTCCTGTAATTCACCAACATCAGTTCCAAGAGTTGGCTGGTATCCAACGGCTGAAGGCATTCTTCCAAGCAATGCAGATACCTCAGAGCCAGCTTGAACGAATCTAAAAATGTTATCTACAAAAAGAAGAACGTCTTGTTTATTTACATCTCTAAAATGTTCGGCCATTGTAAGTGCTGATAGGCCTACTCTCATTCTTGCACCAGGGGGCTCATTCATCTGTCCAAAACATAAAGCAACTTTTGATTGAGTTAAATCATCTGCATTGATAACACCTGATTCTTTAAATTCTTCATATAAGTCGTTGCCCTCTCTAGTTCTTTCCCCTACTCCGCCAAAAACAGAAACCCCACCATGTTCTTTTGCGATATTATTAATTAATTCTTGAATAAGAACCGTCTTCCCAACACCAGCGCCTCCGAATAATCCAACTTTTCCTCCTTGTCTGTAAGGAGCTAAAAGGTCAATAACTTTAATACCAGTTTCAAAAACTTTTGGCTTAGTTTCTAGGTCAGTTAACTTTGGAGCAGCTCTATGAATTGGAGCAGTATCTGTAGTATTTACTGGACCTTGTTCATCTACTGGTTCTCCTAAAACATTAAATATTCTTCCTAAAGTAGCTTCTCCTACAGGTACAGATATTGGTGCGCCTGTGTCGATTGCTTCCATGCCTCTTACAAGGCCGTCTGTGCCACTCATTGCCACAGCCCTTACTCTATGGTCTCCAAGGAGTTGTTGGACTTCTGCAGTGAGAGCTATATCCTGCCCAGCAGGATTTTTAGCTTCAATTCTCAAAGCATTTAATATTTTTGGCAATTTTCCAGCTGGAAATTCTACATCTAGAACCGGGCCAATTACCTGACGTACTACGCCTTTTGTTTGTGAAGAAGTTGATGGAGTTGCTACCATTTTTTATTGATTGGTGATGAATAGCTGATTTTAAACAGCTCATAATCCGAAAATACTACCACCTCATGGGTAGATTCGTTAAATGGGTTCGGCCACCCGCACAGTTTGAGTATGGTTTAAATGCTGCTTTGCGGATTATGTTGTTGATGATACGGATGGAGAATTTCTCTTTCCATTTTTATGACGCAAAGCGTCTCAATCATGATCCTCCATTAATCTATGGCAGCTGTTTCACTTACAGTCTCTACAGTAAAACCACTGGGAGATAGAATATTTATTAAAGTTTCCGCATCTGAGGAAAAAACTGCTGGGGGCATTCTTTTGCCTGATTCAGCTAAAGAAAAACCACAGGTTGGTGAAGTTGCACAGGTGGGCCCTGGCAAACTTAATGACGATGGTTCTCGACAAACTCCAGAAGTGAGTATTGGCGATAAAGTTTTGTACAGCAAATATGCTGGTACAGACATTAAATTGGGAGGAGATGAATATGTCTTACTCTCTGAAAAGGATATTTTAGCTGTAGTAAGCTAAAATATTTGTTTCAAAAATTATTAAAACTTATTACTAAATCACTGCCTAAACATGGCTAAAAGAATTATTTACAATGAGCAAGCTCGTAGAGCGCTCGAGAGAGGAATTGATATCCTTGCTGAGTCTGTAGCTGTAACGCTTGGACCAAAAGGAAGAAATGTTGTACTAGAGAAAAAATTTGGTGCTCCACAAATTATCAATGATGGTGTCACAATCGCTAAAGAGATCGAATTAGAGGACCACATTGAAAACACAGGAGTTGCCTTAATCAGGCAAGCTGCTTCAAAAACTAATGATGCAGCTGGAGATGGCACCACAACTGCCACTGTTTTAGCTCATGCAATGGTTAAAGCAGGGTTGAGAAACGTTGCTGCAGGAGCTAATGCAATTACCTTGAAAAAAGGAATTGATAAAGCGACTGAATTTCTTGTTGGTAAAATTCAGGAGAATTCCAAACCTATTAGTGATAGCAATGCTATAGCTCAGTGTGGAACTATTGCTGCTGGAAACGATGAAGAAGTAGGTCAAATGATTGCCAATGCTATGGATAAAGTTGGGAAAGAAGGAGTTATCTCCTTAGAAGAAGGAAAATCAATGACTACTGAATTAGAAGTTACTGAGGGGATGCGCTTCGATAAAGGCTATATCTCACCTTACTTCGCAACAGACACAGAGAGAATGGAGGCTGTTTTAGATGAACCATATATCCTTCTGACTGATAAAAAAATTGCCTTAGTGCAAGATTTAGTTCCCGTTTTAGAACAAATAGCTAAAACTGGTAAACCACTAGTCATTATTGCAGAAGATATTGAAAAAGAGGCTTTAGCAACTCTTGTTGTCAATAGATTAAGAGGCGTTTTAAATGTCGCTGCAGTAAAAGCTCCTGGATTTGGCGATAGAAGAAAAGCCATGCTTGAAGATATGGCCGTTTTAACTAATGGACAACTTATTACTGAAGATGCAGGCTTGAAATTAGAGAATGCTACTTTAGATATGCTTGGAACTGGTAGAAGAATAACTATCAATAAAGAGACTACAACTATTGTGGCTGAAGGTAATGAGCAAGCTGTTAAAGCTAGATGTGATCAAATTAAGAAGCAAATGGATGAAACAGATTCCTCTTATGATAAAGAAAAGCTTCAAGAACGTCTGGCTAAATTAGCTGGAGGTGTAGCAGTGATTAAGGTTGGGGCTGCAACTGAAACTGAGATGAAGGATAAAAAGCTTCGTCTTGAGGATGCTATTAATGCAACAAAAGCAGCTGTTGAAGAAGGAATTGTACCTGGAGGAGGGACAACTTTAGCTCATCTATCTCCTATTCTAAAAGAATGGGCGGATAAAAATTTAGAAGGTGAGGAATTAATTGGAGCTAACATTGTTGAAGCTTCACTTACTGCTCCCCTTATGAGAATTGCTGAGAATGCAGGCTCTAATGGAGCTGTCATTGCTGAAAATGTAAAAACTAAACCATTTAATGATGGATTCAATGCTGCTACTGGAGAATACGTAGATATGTCTTCTGCTGGTATAGTTGATCCAGCAAAAGTTACACGTTCAGGATTACAAAATGCAGCTTCAATAGCAGGAATGGTCTTAACTACAGAATGCATAGTTGCAGATTTACCCGAGAAAAAAGATTCAGCTGCTCCAGCAGGAGCTCCCGGTATGGGAGGTGACTTCGATTACTAACTAAATAATAGTTTTTAATTAATTTTTAAAAGGGATCGTTCAAAATGGTCCCTTTTTTATTTAACTTTTATGAAATCCAACCAGCACTAAGAATAATTGCGAGAGACAAAAATATCACTAAAAAAGTCCAAGTTATTTTGTTTAGAGAAGATTCTGCACTACTAGCGCTGTTGAACATCGAGCTTCCACTTGCAGCTATTCCTCCCATTCCATCACCTTTGGGACTATGAAGTAAAACTAAGAGAATAAGAAGAACTCCAGAAAATACCCAAATCCAACTAATAATCTGAATCATTGATTAAAAAACTTTATTAACTTTAAACGTGTTGAACTACTTTATTATAACCTTTTAATTCAATTTCTTGAATAAGAGATTTACCTGTCATTTCTCTTGGTATTGGGAGATTTAATAATTGTAATAAAGTTGGAGCAATATCTGCCAACCCCGCGTCTTCTCTTAAATTAATTTCATTTCCCATGTTTGGTATTTTTCTTTTTTCACCTTCAATCAAAATTAATGGAACTTTATTTATTGTGTGAGCTGTCCAAGGTTCTCCTTCTGATCCTTTCATTAACTCTGCGTTACCATGATCGGCTGTAATAACAATGCTTCCGCCCATTTCTCCAGTAGCATTAACTATTTGACCTACACATTTATCCACTTTTTCTATAGCTTTAATTGTTGCATCCATATTGCCTGTATGACCAACCATATCAGGATTGGCAAAGTTGATTACAACAAAAGCATAATTCCCACTTTTAATTGCTTTAGAGCAACTAATAGTTAATTCCTCTGCAGACATTTCGGGTTCCATATCATAAGTTGCGACTCTTGGAGATGGAATCAAATGTCTTTCTTCTCCAGGTAAAGGGATTTCAACACCTCCATTGAAAAAGTATGTTACGTGAGGGTATTTTTCAGTTTCTGCGGTTCTATATTGTTTGAGTCCATTTTCTGACACTATTTGGCCTATAAAGTTATTGAGTGATTCAGGAGGAAATGCAACTTTAACGGGAAAGTTCGGATCATATTGAGTAAATGTGACAAAATCTAGAGTTGGATAATATTTTCTTTCAAAGTCTGAGAATTCATTTTCCGAAAGGGATTTGACTATTTGTCTTGCTCTGTCTGGACGAAAGTTAAAGCAAATTAAACTATCCCCATCTTTAAGGTAGTTTTCAGACATTCGAATGGGCTCTATGAATTCATCGGTTATGTTTTTGGCATAACTTTTTTCTATGTAATCCTGGGGAGAAATATTTGTTATTTGAATATCTGGATCAGTCAAATTAGAATATGCTTTTTCTGTTCTATCCCATAAAAGATTTCTATCCATTATCCAGTATCTTCCGCATATGGAAGCTATTTCGCCTACATTAAATTTTTTTATACATGATTCTATTTGATTTAGATATTTCGAGGCACTTTTTGCAGGAGTATCTCTTCCATCGGTAATAATATGGATTGCAACTTTTTTGATTTCATTTTCAGATGCCCATTTTATTAAACCTAATAAATGATCGATATGACTATGAACTCCTCCATCCGAACATAATCCCGTGATATGCAAAGTAGAATTATTTTTCTTTAATGAATCAGCCATCTCTTTTAACTCATTTACCAAGCCTAATTGATTATTTTTTACGATATTTGAAATCCTTACAAGTTCTTGTTGTATTATTCTTCCCGAACCAATGGTAAGGTGACCTACTTCTGAATTACCCATTTGACCATCAGGGAGGCCAACATCTGATCCACTAGCACTTATTAGGGTGTGTGGGTAAGCATGCCACAATGAATCCATGATTGGAGTACTGGCAGTTTTTATGGCATTATCTGATTTTTCTTTTCGATATCCCCATCCGTCTAGAATTGCAAGAACTACAGGGCTCTGCGGAACACGTAATCTTTTTATATTTTTGCTGCTTATGTTTGACATATTTAGATCAAATTCATTTTTAACTGATCCAACCTTAAATTTACCTTCAAACGTAACTCTTTAACAATTTATATTTAAAATAGTTAGCTTTTGCTAATTTATGAAAAAATTAGATGAATTTTATTTCTTGATAAATCATGTCTAAGAAGTCAAAAAAGATCGTAATACTTACTGAAAATGAGCTTAGAAAAACTATTTCGCGTTTAACTTCCGAAATTATAGAAAAAGTAAAAAAACTGGATAATCTTCTATTGGTTGGAATCCCAACAAGAGGAATTGAGCTTACCGAAGTGCTAGAAAAGGAATTATTCTCTAGAACAGGTTTAAGAGTTAGAAAAGGAACAATTGATCCAACTTTTTATAGAGATGACCAACATAGAGTTGGAACTCGCCTAATACAAGCTGCAGATATCCCAATTCCTATTGAGAAACAAGAAATTCTTTTAATAGATGATGTAATTTATACAGGTAGAACAATAAGAGCTGCAATGGATGCTTTATATTCATGGGGTAGACCTCAGAGAGTGATGTTATTAGTAATGGTAGATAGAGGTCATAGAGAATTACCTATTCAACCAGATTTTTGTGGTAAAAAAGTGCCAACTAGTAAAATTGAAAGTATTAGTTTACGTTTAAATAATATTGATAATGAAGAAGGAGTTTTTCTTGAATAGCTATCCTTCAGAAGATGTTTCCTAAATTATATTCTCCAAAAAATTCATCTTTAATATCAAAACACTTCACTAATAAATCAGCATTTTTCGTAATTTTAAAAAAAAGTTTTAAGTTGTCTTCTCCAATATTAGATTTATTTTTTAATACTATTTTGAGTGGTTTTTTGTCCCATTTTATAATTTCTTCTGCATTTTGGATCTCTGATAACTTTGGTAATCCATTTTCGAAAATAACATCATATGATCTTTCTTTTGATGTCTCTCCAATTATTATTTCGAATATTTTCTGATTCTTTTTACTGGCTTGAAGGATCAGTTTAAAAGGTGCTTCTGTTGGCCATGTTTGTCCTTTGCAAAAAATAGGATGCCAAAAGTGTTTTTGCTCTCTTTTATTAAATAATCTTATTGATAATCCTTTGTTTAATATGTCTTTAATTTTCACACCGGGGGTCATTGCTAAAGCTCCCAAAGCAATTGATTCAATAGGAGGTGGCGACTTAATTTGGATTTTTGGAATTTTTTTTGTTATCCATTCTTTAACCAATGGTATTTGTGTTCCTCCACCAACTAAAACAATTGCATTTAAGTCTTCAACTGTGCAAAATTTGCCTCTTGCTTGATTTAATAAATCTTTAAGTAGAGAGTTAAGGTGATTAATAAGATTGTTTTCAATAAGTATTTTCTCTAATATTTCTTTACTTAGATAAAATTCACCCTCTTTATTTTGTTCAGTAAATAATTTTATTGGATATTGATTTTCATATTTGATTACAGATGAGCTGAGTTTACATTTTATTTCTTCTGCCCTTAAAAGATTATTAATATAATTGTTATCTGGAATAAAATAATTAACTATCCATTGATCGATATCTTTCCCACCAATTTTTGAGCCTGTTTTCCCAATTATTTCAGCACACCTTATTTTTTGTTTTGAAATTGAGCTTACATCATTACCTTTAAATTTTAATAGTTCAGCTATTGGACCAGATTTCCCTTCTCCTCCCTCTATTTTGACTATATTCATATCGACCGTACTTCCTCCAATATCTAATGTCATAATTTTTGAGCCAAATGGTACATTTATTCCTAAACTTGCTGCTGTAGGTTCATCAACGAGGGCTATTTCATCTATAGATATTTTCTCGCAAATGTTAACTAACCATTCTCTGTAACCCTTATATGTATCTATTGGAGCAGTTAAAACAAGTCTTTTGATCTCATACTTTTGAGGAATGTTAGCCCACAAAATTTGAAAAAATTTTTCACCACATTCATTAGGGTTTAAAATATTTTTCTGGTTAATTTTTTCAATAGAATTTCCAATTAATCTTTTAAAGTTCGAATGAAAAAATAAATCAGAATTTGAGTTTCCCCTCATCTTTAGAGCACTAATACCAATTTTAGGAATCTTTGAGGGTTCCTCGAACCAAACCGCTGTTGGAATAACTCCTGCAGATGATGTAATATTCGGTATTTCAACTAAAATAGGATTCATTTTTTTTTGATCTTGAAAAGCTACAACAGTATTAGTGTTCCCTAAATCGATAGCAAGTGTTCCTGATAAACTTTCTTCCATATGAAATTGTTTGAATCAATTAAGTTCTTTTTGTAATTTATGTTTTAAAACGGCTGAATCAACTGTAAAATATAGTTT
>CACKJL010000040.1 GCA_902600395.1 uncultured Prochlorococcus sp.
TGATAATCCTCCGCACAAAACCGCTTGTTCGCCAAATAAATCAGTTTCTGTTTCTTCTTTAAAGTTTGTTTCAAGAATCCCAGCTCTCGTTCCTCCAATTCCTTTAGCGTAAGCCATTGCCAATGATCTTGCACTCCCGGAAGAATCCTGCTCAACTGCAAACAGTGCTGGAACTCCTTGACCGTTCTGATATTCCCAACGAACAGTGTGTCCAGGTCCTTTTGGGGCAATCATTACAACATCCACAAAACTAGGAGGTTTGATAAGTCCGAATCTTATATTGAAGCCATGAGCAAAACTTAGTATCTTTCCTTCTTTTAAGTTAGGTTCTATTTCCTTAAGGTAAACATCTTTCTGAAACTCATCAGGGAGGAGAATCATAATCCAGTCTGCTTTTTTGCAAGCTTCAGAAACGCTAAAGACTTGTAGGCCATCGCTAATGGCTTTGCTTTCAGACTTACTTCCTTTATATAATCCAACAATTACATCCATACCGCTATCTTTAAGATTTAGGGCATGTGCATGACCTTGTGATCCATATCCAATAATCGCTATTGTTTTCTTATTTAAAAGACTTAGATCTGCATCTGTGTCGTAAAAGAGTTGGGTCATTAGTTGTAGCTTCTTTGCGTTTAATAGTTATTATTTTAGACATTAAGGTGGCAATAAACCAAAAAGTTATTAATTTAAAAAACTAAAATTAAAATATTAATTTAGAAAGTTTAAGACTGATTTGCTTCGCTTGGATGTGTAATTACTCTATCAATTAATCCATAGTTTTTTGCTTCTTCCGCACTTAGAAAATAATCTCTATCAGTATCCTTTTCAATTTTCTCAAATGATTGGCCTGTCATATCTGCCATAGACATGTTTAACATATCTTTAATTCTTAAAATTTCCTTAGCTTCAATTTCAATATCACTTGCTTGGCGTTGAGATGTCCCTCCTAAGGGTTGATGAATCATTATTCTGCTGTGAGGCAAAGCAACTCTCTTACCTTTTGTACCAGCGGCCAATAGGAACGCTCCCATGGAGGCTGCAAGGCCTACGCATATGGTTACTACATCACTTTTTACGTATTTAATAGTGTCATAAATTGCCAAGCCAGCAGTTACTGATCCTCCTGGGCTATTTATATACAGATAGATAGGTTTGGAATTATCATCAGAATCTAGATAAAGCATTTGTGCAACAAGACTATTAGCAATACCATCATTCACTTCTTGTCCAAGAAAAAGAATTCTTTCAACACCTAGTCTTGTATATATGTCGACCCATCTTTCGTATTGACTTCCGGGAAGTCTGTAAGGCACGCTTGGAGTTCCTATTGGCATGATTTTAAAATAGTTTTGTGAGTGTTAAATTTTATTTGGTAGATCTTTTTGATTTGTGAGTATTCTATCGATAACTCCATAATCTAGTGCTTCTTGGGGGTTAAGATAACTCATCCTGTCAGAGTCTTTTGAGAGTTCTTCGATAGTTTTTCCAGTATTGCGAGATAAAATCTCCAACATTGATTTTTTATTTTTTAAAACTTCCTCAGCTCTTATTTGGATATCAGTTGCTTGGCCTCTTGCTCCGCTTATTGGCTGATGTAAAACAATTGAAGCATGTGGAAGAGCGGCTCTTTGCCCCTTTGTGCCAGATGAAAGGATAACTGCAGCAGTCCCCATTGCTTGTCCGATACATATTGTGTGTACTGGGGGTTTAATGTAGCTTATTGTATCGCAGATAGCGAAAGCTTCTGTTTCAAAACCAACTGCATCACCAGTGTACCAACTTGTCCCAGTTGAATTGATATAGAAATAGATTGGTTTTTCTGGATCCTCAAACTCTAGATAAAGAAGTTGAGCAATAATTAGCTCAGTAACATCCATTCCTAGTTGTCTTTTCGCATCATCATCTGAAAATAATGGTAAACCAAGATAAACAATTCGCTCTTTCAGTAAAAGAGAGGGGAGATCAGGTGGCGGGGTCCTCATAACGGTGTTTTCGCCGTAATAAGGAGCAGATACAGTCATTTGTATCACAAAATATATATTGATTTGATTCTAGCTACATTTAGCCCTGTGTCGCTGGTGATTTAAAAGATTTGTTTGACTCAGGATTATTTATTAGTTTTCCAAAGACCATTCTTCCAGTGGGAGTTTGTAATGCTCCTGTGATAACAATATCTAATCTGCTTCCCACAAAATTCTTTGCCTCATCAATAACAACCATTGTGCCGTCATCTAAGTATCCAATACCTTGCATTTTTTCTTTGCCTTCTCTTACGATTTTTATATTAAGTGATTCTCCTGGTTGTACTTCTGGCCTTAAAGCAATAACCAAATCACTCAAATTCATAACTTTTAATTCTTTAACTTCAGCTATCTGAGAAAGATTATAATCAGCCGTAATTAAAGTTCCTGTCATATCCTCAGTAATTTTCAATAGTTTTTCATCTACCCCATTACCTTCATACTTTGTTGGGTTTATTACAAGTCTTCTCCCATATAAATCTCTTAATTCTTTTAGTAACTTAAGACCTCTTCTGCCTTTCGACCTTTTTTCATTACTGCTTGAGTCAGCTAAAGTTTGTAATTCATCAATTACACTTTGAGCAACAATTAATTGCCCTTCCAATAAGCCGCAACTTAATAGGCCATTGATTCTTCCATCAATAATTACGCTAGTATCTAGAATTTTTGGACTTGCAGCAGGGAGGATTCCTTCATTGACTAGATATGCATCAGTATTATTTGGATTGAATAATCTCAATAATGTCCTTCCATGGGTATCTGCTAGCTTATAACCAAGCGCACCAAAGAAAATGTTGCTTAATATGGCTGCTAAAGGTTTCGCGAAAAAAACCTCTCTAGGGAAGGGAATTAATAGTATTGGAGCAAGCAGGAGATTCGCAACAAGTAATCCTAAAATTAATCCAACAGACCTACTTATTAGTAAGTCCGTTGGCATTGTTCTTATTTGATCAAGAAAAGTCTTTCTAAGTTGAAGAAAAACAAAACCAGCTGCTAACCCTACAAAAAAACCAATTATTGATAAAACAATTCTAAAACCTTCTACATTAGATACCTGTTTGAGAATGTCTACTGGCAATAAATCAACACCAAGCCATCCTGAAGCAGCCCCAGACAATACAAATAAAATTAATACTAAGATATCTGTCATATCTATAATCTACTAGGATTTATTAATTGAGTAAATAAGGATTTTATTTTTTTCAATCCTTAATACCTTTTAGGAGCTTAAAAATGAACTTAGATTATGAATAAGTTTCCAAGAAGTGCTTATGTGCACATTCCTTTTTGCCACAGAAGATGTTTTTATTGTGATTTTGCAGTTATTCCATTAGGAAACAAAGTTGAAACTTTAAAAGGTTATGGAAGTAAAACTGTTAAAGAGTATTTGCAATTTTTATATAAAGAAATATTGTCAATTAAGCATAAATCACCTCTATCGACGATTTATGTAGGAGGAGGTACACCATCAATTTTAGATCCAACCCAAATCAAAGAATTAATAGATCTTTTTAAAGAAAATTATGGAATTGACTATGGTGCTGAAATCACTATGGAGGTTGATCCAGCTAGTTTTACTCAAGATGATCTTTTTGGATTCATAAATGCTGGGATAAATAGATTTAGTCTCGGAGTACAAAGTTTTAATAATAAGGTACTTCAAAAGTCGGGAAGGCGTCATTTGAAAGAAGATGCAGAGAAATCTTGTTTATGGTTGAAGAGAGAATATGATTCCGGGTTAATAAAAAGCTGGAGTTTAGACTTAATTCAAAATTTGCCACTAAGTGGATTTAAAGAATGGCAAGATGACTTAAAAAAAGCAATTACATTTTCACCACCTCATCTATCTATTTACGATTTAAATATTGAAAATGGCACTGTTTTTAAAAAATTAATTAATTTAGGCAAATTAAAACTCCCAAGTGATGAAGAAGCTTTTAGGAATAGTGAAGCAACCCATTTAATTTTAAAAAACTCAGGGTATTCAAGATATGAAATATCAAACTATTGCATTCCGCGACATCAGTCGAGACATAATAGAGTTTATTGGAGTGGTTTAGGCTGGTGGAGTTTTGGTCAAGGTTCCACTAGTTCACCTTGGGGGGAAAAGTTTACTCGACCAAGAGTTAGTAAAGAATATAAAGAATGGGTAACTAGACAAGACGAATTTAATTTAGATTCATCCCTAACCAATAAGGAGTTTGTTTATAAAGAACTTGATGAGAAAATAATGTTGGGATTAAGACTTAAAGAGGGTGTAGATATTAAAGAAGTGTTTAAACAACAAAATTGGGAAAACAAAAAATTTGAAAGCAACTTCAGTAAATTGCTTGATGAATGGGAAAGATTTCTTGAAAGTGGACTACTAGTAAGAAAGGGGAATAGATTCTTTTTAAGTGAGCCTAATGGCATGGAACTTAGTAATCAAGTTCTTGTTTCTATGTTTAAGTGGTGGGATGAGATTAATTAAGACTAATCACCCCCTTTCGATTATAACCAAAATGATTGGTATAACTACTATTTAGGCGATTTTAAATAATTTAATAAACTGCTGCAAAAACTTCTTTAACAAAAGGTAAAGCAAATCTATAAAGTAAAATAATTGACAGTCGATCTAAAATTGGAGGGATTAAATCTTTTCTTTGAATGCGTAAATTAATAATATCTTTACTAGCTGCTCTAGCCTTACCTACTGCTGTAAATGCTGAGACTTGGTGGCTTATGGCTGCAGGAAGATATGGTAACTCATCATATAATTGGTCAATTCCTACAAATTCTGAAAAGGAATGCGAATTTGCTGGCCAGAATTTTTTAAACAAAAAGTGGAGAAGAATAATTTTAACTAGCGATATGATTGACTATGTCTGTGTTAAAGGTAAATAAATGAAACGCTTACTAGATACTTTATATCCATACAAACTATTGCAAATAATACGTTCTCAGCGAATCTCTACTTATGACAAAATGTAGGTGATTAGTTAAGTCTTTCAGAGTCTACCCATTCTTTTAATTTATCCTTAAATAATTTCTTTCCTTGGATAATTGGTTGGCAAAATGGGGGTTGATCATCATTAAGGCCTAACAAATCAGCAGTAACTCTTACTTGCCCATCGCAATAATTACCTGCGCCGATACCTATTGTGGGAATTGTTAAAGAATTTTGTATTTCCTTAGCAAGCAAATCAGGAATATGTTCAAGAACTATTGAAAAACATCCTAATTCTTCAAGAATTGAAGCCTCTTTCTTAATTTTTTCTTGGCTTGCTAAGCTTTCCCCTTGTTTTCTTAATCCAATATTTAGATAGCTTTGTGGTGTAAGACCTATATGACCCATAACAGGGATTCCCATTCTTATTAATCTAGAAATAACTTTTTGTATTTCTGGTTCAGCTCCTTCCACTTTTACAGCTTTTGCATAAGTGCTCTGAATGATTTTCCCTGCATACTCAACTGCTTTATCCTCACCACATTGGTAAGTCAGAAAAGGCATATCTGAGACGACTAGAGGTTGTTCCTCAATTTTTTTCTTAAATCCTCTTGAAACAGCATTAGTATGATAAATTATGTTTTCTAAAGTTATTGGCAATGTCGATTTGTATCCTAAGCAGACCATTGCTAATGAATCTCCTACTAGTACGAGATCAACATTTGCATGTTCTGCAATAGATCCTGATATGGAGTCCCAAGCAGTTAGTGCAATGATTTTGCGAGATTTTTTTTTATAATTAACCAGGTCTGAAGGTAACATAATAAATTTATGTATCTTTTTTAATCAAGAATTGCTAATATGATTCTGACTCGGCCTTTCGCGGTTTTAACGCCTAAACCTGGTCAGGACCGGAAGGTAGCAGCCACAAGGGATGCTTGAGGCAGGCGAGATAACCGAGTCACTCTATTTTACCTTTTAACCTATATCTTTTTTATTTTGCCTTAATCTCAAAAACTCAGGAATACTGGCTCCTGATTCTTTATTGTCGGAGTAATTATATAAGGGTTGATTAGATAATCTGTTTTTTATTCTTTGCTGGTTTAATGGTTGGGTTGTTTCAAAGCCTGTAGCAATTACAGTGACTTGTATCTCCCCTTCCATTGCCTCATCGACGACTGCACCAACAATAATATTCGCTTCTTGATCAACAACATCATAAATAATTTCAGATGCAGAGGTCATGTCTTCTAAAGTCATGTCTTTGCCTCCAGTAATATTTATAACGCAGCCTTTAGCTCCATCAATTCTTGCTGCTTCTAATAAAGGACTATTCATTGCTGCCTGTGCAGCCTCTATAGCTCTCGATCTTCCTGAACCTATACCTATTCCTAAAAGTGCAGTGCCAGCCTCAGTCATAACTGATCTGACGTCTGCAAAATCAACATTAACTAATCCCGGACAAGTAATTATGTCACTAATGCCTTTGACTCCCATCCTTAGAACATCATCAGCATTCCTAAATGCTTCTTGAAGAGGAGCTCCTGCTATAACGTCCTTTAATCGGTCATTTGGAATAACTATAAGAGTATCAACGTTTTCAGCTAGTCTTGCGATCCCCTCCTCTGCTTGGCGCATTCTTCTTTTCCCTTCGAAAGAAAATGGTTTGGTTACTATGCCAACTGTTAGAGCCCCACTTTGCTTGGCTACTTCTGCAACAACAGGAGCAGCACCTGTACCAGTTCCTCCACCCATTCCAGCGGCTATAAAAACTAGATCAGATCCCTCTAAAGCTTGTTGAAGCTCTTCTTTGGATTCTTCGGCTGCTTTTTGCCCAATACTTGGATTCCCACCTGCACCTAAACCTCTAGTAAGGTTTTGTCCAAGTTGAACTCTACTTTCTGCTGAAGATTGTAGTAGGGCTTGTGCATCAGTATTAAGGACTCTAAATGAAACACCTTCTAAATCACTATTTATCATTCTATTGACTGCATTGCTGCCACCACCACCTACACCAATAACTTCTATTTTGGCGTTTTGGCTTGGAAGGATTTCTCTCGATTGATCAAAGTTTGGATTGTTACCGAAGCTCATCTCTTAATAGGAATCTTTTACTAGTATTGGGTGCATTATGAACTTACTGCGCTCATATGTAGGAATTTGTTGAGGAAAATCCTAAAAATATTTATTTATTAAATATTTTGTTTTGAATGCAAAACCCATATCAACACTACAATAATTAAAAAAAATTACTCAAAATCCTTTTTCAAATATTAGGGTTTGAACACTTTTATTTTTGGTTTATCTGGATTAGTAAGATCAATATTATCTATTTTTTTTGAAAAGCTATTTTTCTTAAATTCATTTTTAAGATAATTGATTTTTTGAAATTGATTGTT
>CACKJL010000041.1 GCA_902600395.1 uncultured Prochlorococcus sp.
AGATGGTGGTCCGAAATATATGGGGAAAGGCGTTTTGAATGCTGTTAACAAAATTCATGAAACAATATCGCCTGCTTTATGTGGTTTGTCATCTTTAGATCAAACTGCAGTAGATAAATTAATGATTGAAATTGATGGAACTCCTAATAAGTCTAACCTTGGAGCAAATTCAATCCTTGCAGTAAGTCTTGCAAATGCTAGAGCATCAGCAAATGCTTTAGACATTCCCCTATATAGATATCTTGGAGATCCATTATCCAATCTTCTTCCAGTCCCATTGATGAATGTAATAAATGGTGGTGCTCATGCACCAAATAGTCTTGATTTTCAGGAATTTATGCTTGTTCCACATGGAGTTAATAATTTTAGTGAATCATTAAGAATGGGTACTGAAATTTTTCACTCATTAAAATCATTACTTGATCAAAAAGGTCTATCAACTGCTGTAGGCGATGAGGGTGGATTTGCCCCGAATTTGTCATCAAGCGAAGAAGCAGGGGATTTATTATTAGAAGCAATTCAAAAAGCCGGATTTAAGCCTGGTGAGCAGGTATCTTTAGCTTTAGATGCTGCTAGTACTGAATTTTATAGTGATGGTATTTATAAGTATGAAGGTAAAAGTTTAAATAGTTCTGAAATGATTTCATATCTTTCAAGATTAGTTTCTAATTATCCCATAGTTTCAATAGAGGACGGTTTAGCTGAGGATGATTGGGAGGGTTGGTCAGAATTAAATAAAGAATTAGGGAATAAAGTTCAGCTTGTAGGTGATGATTTATTCGTTACTAATACAGAAAGATTACGGAAAGGGATTATTGAAAAATCTGCCAATTCAATCCTAATAAAGGTAAATCAAATTGGAACATTAACTGAAACTTTGGAAGCTATTGAGTTAGCTAAAATGTCTGGTTTCACAAGTGTTATAAGTCATAGAAGTGGTGAGACTGAAGATACAACAATTGCAGATTTATCTGTCGCCACAAGATCGGGTCAGATCAAGACTGGCTCTTTGAGCAGAAGTGAAAGGATTGCAAAATATAATAGGCTTTTAAAAATTGAGGAGGAATTAGGAAATCAAGCAAGATTCGCTGGAGCTTTAGGTTTAGGTCCCAAAAATATATAGTTTTTTTTAGCGTTTAAGTTTTTCTAAACGTGAGCCTTTTCTCATACTTAATTGGCACTTTATCCAATCAATACTTATTGGTAGTGCAAAAAAAAGTGGCAACATTGCAAAATTATTTTGTTTATTGGTTACAAGTAAAGCAGATGCAATTGATAAGCTTCCTATGAGAATTGAATGGCCTAAAGTTTTTTGAGCCGTAAACATTTTTTTGAATTGTCTATCAGACTCTCCCATTCTTATTTGCAATTGTAAATCGCCTTGTTCTAATCTTTCTAAACTTTCATCTATTCTTTTGGGAATACCAACAGCTTTCGATCCTAGTTCACCTACTTGCCTTCCAAATTGGTTAATTAAATCGTTGGGACTTTGATTATTTGAAGTCATAAGTTCTATTAAATAAGGCTTGGTAACTGATACAAGGTTAAACCCTGGATCTAGCATTCTACCAACTCCTTCAAAAGTTGATAAAGCTCTCATCACAAAGATTAAATCTACTGGCAGTTGAAATGGCGTTTCATAAACCAGTTCGTATAAATCTCCAGATAGTTTTTCAATAATATTAGGACTAAATGGCGGAGTTAAGGCTTCTTTAAGCATCAATCTGACTAATCTTCTGACTGGTCCTACATCAATATCTTTTGAAATTAGCCCAGCTTGTTGTAATTGACTAACAAGTGATGAGGCGTCTCTAAGAGCAGCAGCCTTAACCATCCCCCCTAATCTTGTTTGAAGATTATTTGAGATGTTCCCCATCATTCCAAAATCATAAAAAATCAATTTACCTTTACTTGAAACTGCTAGATTCCCTGGATGAGGATCTGCATGAAAAAACCCGTAATTTACTAATTGTTTTAAGTAGCTGATTGCACCTATTTCTGCAATTTTAGATAAATCAATTTCTTGTGATTTTAATTTTTCTAAATCGCTTATTTTTGTCCCTTCTACATAACTTAAACAAAGCACTTTTTCACTGCTCATATCCCAAATTACTTCAGGAACTTGTACATTTTCATCATCAAGAAATTGCTGCCTAAATCTTGCTGCATATTGCGCTTCGCAATTAAAATCAAGTTCTTTCATAAGAACTTTCCTACACTCTTTAGCAATCTCAACCCAGTTTCTACCACGACTCCAATTCTTATTTTTCTGCAATAATCCTGCTATTTGCTGCATTATGCCCAGATCGATAATAAACAATTCTTTTAAATTGGGTCTTTGAACTTTAAAAACTACTTGCTTACCATCTTTTAAAGTCGCCCTATGAACCTGAGCTAGTGATGCTGATCCAACCGGATCAGATATTATTTGATCTATTTCATTAAACTTAGACCCTAGTTCATTTCTTATAGTCTCTTCAACTTGCGTAAATGAAAAATTAGGAACTTGATCCTGCAATTTAGACAATTCCTGTATCCAGGTATTAGGAATTAAATCAGGTCTCGCTGATAATAATTGTCCAATTTTAATAAATGCTGAACCAAGCTTTATTAATTGATTAGTAAAACATCTAGCTCTTTTAATTTGGACCCTACTTTTTTCATTCTTCTTAGCTTGGAAAATTGTAAATCTAATATTATCTATCCACAAATTTATTAAAAGTGAAATCAGAGTTATCCAAATAAGAAAGGCCCTCTTCAACTTTTTTAAACGATAATGAAGAATATGAAAACTCATATCATTTGATTATTTGTGGTTTTATTAAAGAGATCAATTTGTTTATTGATATTTTCAATTTCATTTAAAGCTTTTTTTATTTTGGAACCTTGATAAGTATTTGCAGATTCATTTTCTTGAATATTTTCGGCTTTTTCCATTTTTGAGGCTTCTTCAATTATGGATTCTTTCAAACTATCAAATTCTTTTTTGAGAATTTCTGGAGCATCCTGAGCTATATTTGTTGCTTCTTCAATTTTGTCAACCAATATCTCGTTTAATTTTTCGGTTACTTTCTTAATGGCAGCTTTTAAAAGGTAATCAGAGTTGGTCATGAAAAATATAATGTTTCTGCAGCGATTAATTGTGCATATTAACTAATAATAGATCAATTCAGAACATTTCACGTACCTGATCATTTTGATAATTAATTTTTTATGTTTTTCCTATGTAAGTTTGTTTCTATATTATGCTTTTTTCTCTTTTTTCTTTTAACTTATATCTATGTAGAGGTTTAGGTATTTACATTAAAATATCTTCTAACCAAGAACTCATCTAATTAACTACTAAAAAGGAGTTTTTAAAAATTGGAAATCATTGAGTCAGATGTAGTTATTATCGGAGGAGGCCCGGCCGGATGTACTTGCGCACTTTATACATCTCGTTCAAACTTAAAGACAGTCATTTTAGATAAAAATCCATCTGTTGGCGCCTTAGCAATAACTCATCAAATCGCTAATTATCCAGGCGTTCCGGTTGATATAAGTGGGGAGAAATTACTTACTCTAATGAGAGAACAGGCCGTGCAATATGGCACAGATTATAGAAGAGCACAAGTGTTTGGAATAGACGCTAGTGGAGAATGGAAAATGGTTTATACGCCAGAAGGCACTTTCAAAGCTAAAGCACTTGTACTTGCAAGTGGAGCTATGGGTAGACCTGCATCATTTAAGGGCGAAGCCGATTTTCTTGGTAAAGGAGTAAGTTATTGTGCTACATGTGATGGGGCTTTTTATAAGAATAGAGAAGTTGCCGTTGTTGGAGTGAACAAGGAGGCAATTGAAGAGGCAACTGTTCTAACTAAATTTGCATCAACCGTGCATTGGATTACATCAAGTGATCCTAAATCAGATAATGAAGAAGCTATGGAATTGATGGATAATTCAAATATAAAACATTGGAGTAGAACAAGATTATTGGAAATATTGGGCGATGATATGGGTGTTAATGGGGTTGTTGTAAAAAATAAACAAGAAGAAAATCCTATCAATTTAAATTTAGATGGAGTGTTTGTCTATATGAGTGGTTCAAAGCCGATTACTGATTTTTTAGGGGACCAAATTGCTTTAAAAGAAGACGGAGGGGTTATTGTTGATGACTTTATGTCTACAAACTCTGATGGAGTATGGGCTATTGGAGATATAAGAAATACACCATTTAAGCAAGCCGTAGTTGCAGCTTCTGATGGATGTATTGCTGCAATGTCAATTGATAGATACTTAAATAGTCGAAAAAATATAAGAGTAGATTGGATTCATTCTTAAAAATAAATATTGCTTCTTTAATTTAAAGGGGTGTTGCCTCAGAAATATAAGCAACTCCTCCGTAGTAGCTTAAATCGTCCCTGATGTTATCTCTCATTTTATCTATTAATTCTTGCTCACAAAAAACAATTACATGAGCATTTGATCCTAATCCTGTAAATTCCATATCTTCAGTAACAACTCTTTCAGGCCCTCTGCCTGTGGCGTGTTTCATAACTGTATATCCAGGAACATTAGCTTTTTCTAATGTTTTAATAATTGCATCTAGTTCTCTTTCACTAAATATCAAGTCTAATCTTTTCATTTTTATAGAGGGGACAATGGGATAATGGTATTTACTAAACTCATATATATGGGAATGCCAAGAACTATATTGAATGGGAAAGTTAGACCTAGTGTAGTTGAAATATAATAACTAGATTTAGCTTCTGGTACCGTCATCCTCATCGCTGCAGGAACTGCTAAATAAGAGGCGCTAGCACATAAAACCACAAATAAAAGTGAGTTGCCAGGTCCTAATGATAAAAATCTTGCAACGAAGACACCAATAAATGCGTTAAATAAAGGCATAAAAATGGCAAAGCCAATCAAGAACGAACCCGCATTCTTCAGTCTCGGTAATCTTTGAGCAGCGACTATTCCCATATCTAACAAGAAGAAGCATTCTGCTCCATAGAATAATTGTCCAGTAAAAGGCTCCATTTTTGCAATCCCTGAGGGATTACTGGAAGCAGTAAGAAATCCTACAATTAAGCTTGAGAGCAATAAATAAACTGATCCATTCAAAAGTGATTCGTGTAATATTGCGCTTAGATGCATTTTTCTTGATTTTGGCCTATTTTGGGGAGCTGCAAATTTCACAAGTAATAATCCAACAATTATTGCAGGAGACTCCATTAAAGCTAAGGCTCCAACCATAAACCCATCAAAAGCTATTTTTTGACTTTCCAAAAAACTTTCTGCGGAAATAAATGTAACAGCACTAATTGAACCGTATGCTGCTGCTATTGCAGCGGAATTAAAGACATCAAACTTAAATCTTAAAATTAAAAATCCAATAAGCGGAATTACTAATGACATAAGAATTGCAGCACTTAAAGTAGGCAATACTTGATCTGTGAAACCACTTTTCTGTATCTCTATACCTCCTTTAAAACCAATTGCTAGTAGCAGATATAAGGAGAAGAGTTTAGGTAATGGAGCTGGTATTTCTAAATCAGATTTAAAGAGTACTGATATTGCTCCAATCAAAAAGAAAAGAACTGGCGGGGCTAATACATTTTGCAGAATTGGATTTATTTCCATAAACTATTAGGCTATTTCATTTAGAGCGGTTTCTAAAGCTTCTTTTCTTGTTTCAATGATGCCTTCAACTCCAAACTTAGCTAATCTATCTTTTACTTTTTCATTTGCCCCAGCAACAAATGCTTTTCTGGAATTATTTTTTGCTTCCTGCATCATGTCCTCTATTGCGAGAGTCGCCGTCACTCCAAGTCTTGGTACGTCAGTGATATCTAGTATTAAAACCTTGTAGTTTCTTACCAGCATCATTCTCTCAGATATACCTTTAGCAGCACCAAAACTAAGTGGTCCTTTAAGTCTAAATAACATTACTTCTCCAGAGCATCTATCTAGTAGTGCTTTTTCATCAGCAGGTAATGCATTTTTACCTTGATCATCTTTTGATAAAGGATTATCCTCATCCATACCTTCTAATTGAGTTTCGGTTATTGAATCAATAGTGAGCATATTTGCTATGAATACACCGACTAAAACTGCCCAAATTAAATCCCAAAAAACAGTCATTAGTAGTACACCGTACATTACAACTGAAGTTTTTAATGATAATTTGTGAGCCCTCCTCAAGAACCCCCAATCAATAATATCTAGACCAACTTTTATAAGAATTCCTGCTAGCAAAGCAGTTGGAATTTGCTCAGCCAAAGGACCTGCACCAACTAAAACTATCAACAAGACAAGTGAGTGAACCATTCCAGAAATAGGAGTGGATCCTCCAGATTTAACATTTATAACTGTTCTCATTGTCGCTCCGGCTCCAGGTAAGCCTGAAAACAGACCTGCAACTGCATTTCCTATTCCTTGCCCAATAAGTTCTCTATCAGAATTATGTTTTGTTTGAGATATATTGTCTGCAACAAGAGATGTTAGTAACGAGTCAATAGCGCCGAGAACTGCGAGGACTAATCCTGCCTTAAAAATAATTGGAAAATATTGATTAAAACTTGGGAAATTTAAAGATGGAACTCCCCTTGGAATTTCACCAATTCTATCAATAGCTCCATCTCCAAAAATTAATATTGATATTGGAGTTACTATCAATAGGGCTAAGAGAGGAGAGGGAACCCATTGACTTATTTTTCTAGGAGTTAGAAAAACTATCCCTAGTGTCATTATTGCTACTCCAATAGCAGCACCATTTGGCTGGAAATTTGAAAATACAGTAGATAAAGATTCCACTACTCCACCCCTAGTGCTAATTCCTAGTAATGGCCCAATTTGAAGTGCAATGATTATTACTCCAATACCAGACATGAATCCTGACACAACAGAATATGGAACTAAAGTTATGTATTTACCTAGTTTTAGAATCCCAAATAATATTTGCAGTAAGCCACCAATTACTACTGCTGCCATCACTAAAGGTAAAATTTGTCCTGCGGATAGATCTCTTGGAACTCCCACTGCTGCTAAGCCTGCTACTACGCCGGCAACAGTTACACTCATTGGTCCTGTAGGCCCACTAACTTGAGCAGGTGTTCCGCCGAACAATGCTGCTAAGAAACCAACTACTACTGCTCCATATA
>CACKJL010000042.1 GCA_902600395.1 uncultured Prochlorococcus sp.
AAATCTAATTGTCTTACTAATTGATTTTGATTATGAAATTATAGTTGTTGATGATGATTCTCCAGATGGAACTTCTGAAGAGGTAAATACATATATGAAAATGAATAATAGAATTAAATTGATCACAAGAATTGGTAGGTCTGGTTTATCAAGTGCTATTAAAGAAGGATTAATTTTCGCTCAAGGGAAATATATATTAGTTCTTGATGGTGATGGTCAACATCATCCTTCTTTTGTATTAGATATGTTAGATGTAATTAATAAAAAAAAATCTGATATTGTCATTGGAAGTAGGTTTCTCAAATCATCTAAATTAGAGGGATTATCAAATAAAAGAAGTCTAGGATCAAAAATTTCTAATAAAATGGCACGTATTTCTTTGCATAGAAATTATTCAAAATTAACAGATTATTTAAGTGGATGTTTTTGCCTAGATAGAGAAATGACTAAGAAATTTATAAGAAAAATCGAAATTAATGGATTTAAATTTTTGTATGAATTACTTGCTTTAAGTAAGGGCCAACTAAAGGTGTATGAGGTTCCATTGACTTTTAAGGAGAGAAGATTTGGCAATTCAAAATTAGACATAGCTATAGTTTGGGATTTTCTCGTTTCAATTATTCATAACCTGACTTTAAGATTATTACCAAGAAAGGCTATAAGTTTTGGACTAGTAGGTATTTCAGGTGTTTTTGTTCAACTTTTTATTACTTCATTTTTAGTAGAAATTCTTCTTATCGACTTCTATAATGCATTACCTTTTGCAATAGTATCTGCAGCAACATCCAATTTTTTAATTAATAATCAGGTAACTTTTCGCTCTGAGAGGTTAAAGAATTCAGCTTTAGTGATTGGTCTTTTCAAATTTCTTATAGTCGCTTCATTACCTGTGATTGCCAATATAGGCATAACTACAGCTTTCTACAGATACATATCAGCAGATACATTTATAGCGCAAATTGCAGGTATAGCAATTGTTTATGCTTGGAATTATTTGGCCAGTAGTTCATTCGTATGGAAAAAATCAATTTAAATATTTGAATATGGAGTTTAATTTTATTTTTTTAAAAATAATAAGGAGCGAGTTGAGGAAAGTAATAATTAAAATCCCACTCGTTGATCGTTGGTTAATTAGTCAATTGCTGCCGCCAATGTTGTTTGCAATCGGAGCATTTACTGCGGTGAGTTTAAGTGTTGGAATTATGTTCGATTTAGTTAGGAAAATTGTTGAATTTGGATTGCCACTTCAAATTGCACTGAAAATACTAATTTTAAAATTACCTGGTTTTCTTGTCTTATCTTTTCCTATGTCAATGCTTCTTGCTACATTGCTGGCATATGGAAAACTATCTTCTAATTCGGAATTGACAGCATTAAAGAGTTTAGGATTTACCAATATAAGAATTATTATACCTGCATTTTTTCTCTCATTATTAATGACATTTGTAACTTTTAATTTTAATGATAGTCTTGTACCTATTTCGAATAGAGTTGCGGAAAATACTATGAGATCTTCTCTAGGAACAGCTTTAAGTTCGGAAGAGGGAAAACACATTATGTTTTCTAGATACGGTTCACAAATTGATTCTTCTAATAAGATTTCAAAAAGTAATGAAAACTTAACGCATATTTTTTATGCAAAGTTTTTTCGCAATAATTTTATGGAAGAGGTAACTCTTATTGATTATTCAAGACTAGGTATTGAACAAACTCTTAAAGCAAAAAAAGGAGAATTTGATAAGAATAATAATCTGTGGATCTTTTATGATGGTAGGTTAACGATTTCTCAAGATGACGGAACAGTAAGTTTTATTAATTTCAATAGATATACATATCCTTTTGGAGAGGGGCCAAGGGAGTTGGCTAAAGTACCCTCTGACGCTAATGATATGACATTAAAACAAGCAAAGATGGCAGAATTACTTTACCAAAAAGCTGGAAATACAAAAGAAGCGAGAAGGATGAGAGTAAGAATACAAGAAAAATTTACCCTTCCAGCAGCATGCTTAGTTTTTGGGTTAATCGGTAGTGGACTTGGTGTTAGATCAATTTCAAGATCATCAAAGAGTCAAGGATTTGGCGTAAGTGTGTTACTAATATTTGGTTATTACGTTTTATCTTTCTTTTCAAGTTCTCTTGGGGTTAAGGGGATATTGAATCCTTTTTTGGCAGCATGGACTCCTGTCTTTTTATCTGTTGCGGTGGCATTATTGCTAATTAAACGAGCAAGTAAAATCTAAATCTTTAATTTAGAAAGGGTTAATCAAATAGAAGTAATTTTAAAAATCTACTCACAAATTAACTATTGAAATCTATTCTGAATTGTGCTTTGTTAGGGAAAATTCAGCAAACTATGAGATCTAAAACATTAATAAAAGAATGTAATTGCATCCATTGTCTTGAGAAACAAGAACAAATAAATCGTTCAAAAGAATACTGGTCAAAATTTCTAAAAAATTCATTTAAAGATTTATTTTAATTAAAACGTTAAGCTAACTAATGCTATATTAAACTTCATAAATTAAGTAATTATTTTAAACTAGATGTTTTTAAGAATTTATTATTTATAGACAATAAAAATTTTTGATCCTTCATCTTCTTCCTAATTTTAACTAATCAAATTACTTAGCTTTTTGATTATTTTTGTAGATAATATTTTCTCTATTTAAAAGAAAAAGAATAATAAAAATACAAGAAGGTATGAGAATAAAATCTAAAGACATGCATTTTAAGAACTTTATATTTTTTTAGCATTAAATTTGGTTATTGGCAGTTTTAATGATTTTAAAATTAAATAATTAGTAAATTATTTTCTAGTCGTTTAATCTATTGACCTGTTTCTAAAATTAAAAGAGCTTGCAGTATCCCACCGGCAAGCTCATGACGACATAGTTAATTCAGATTTTCTGAAATAACCAGCTAAGCACTTCCTAAATGCCATATTCATCCTACTGAGTAAAATTACTTATTGTGAGTATAAATGCTCATTTTTTGATAGACATCGATAAAAGCGATCATAGTAATTCAATTAATAGCTTTTGTATATTGCTGTTTTTAAACAAAAATGCCACATATTTGCTTATAAGCCCTTGGACACAAAAAATCGGCAGATTTTGGTTTACATAAATTAATATTTGTGTTACTTTAGTTAACAATAATTATTTTTTTAATGACGAAATCAGGAGTTACTACAGAATCAGGTGGAAGACAGAATATGTTCCCATCAGAAACTAGACCTTATATCGATGAAACTGTATCTTACGATGGGTATCCTCAAAATGCAGAAAAAGTAAATGGTAGATGGGCAATGGTTGGATTCGTTGCACTATTAGGCGCCTATATAACAACAGGACAAATTATTCCAGGAATTTTTTAGTACCTAACTTGCTGTTTTTATTAATTTTTTGTTAAAAGTTATATTTTAAAAAATTTTTAAATAAGAAATTTTGTTCTTATTCGAGATGAATTAACCTTCAATTTATAGAAATATTTTATTTATTTTAAATTTGAAAATAAGAAAAACCAAATAAAAGTTGCTGCATTTAGGGTGAATATTATTCCTAAAAATATGTAAGCAAACTTTTTTCCGATAAAAGCTGTCTCCGGTTCAAGCTTTACTCTCATTATTTCCTCGAATTAACTCGATAAAAATAGCATTAATTAAAGATTAAATTAAAGTTTTTAAGAAGAAAATAATAAAATTAACATTTCTACCATTAGTCAGTTTTTAAAAATCAGCAATTATGCATTTTCGTCTTTCTAGTTGTGAAAATTGATTCTTAGATATTTTTGTGTATAACATTTCTTAATTTGAGTAATTATTAAGTAAATTTAGATTAAGAAAGTAATCAAAATATTTTTTCCAATCTAATATTTATGTTTTTGAATAACCATAAAAGTAAAAAATCAATTTAAATTAAATTTAGATTTGTATAAGCTTTTTATACAGATTTTTTGAATAAAAATTTTTATAGATTTGATACTTTACTAATCTCAGCTAAAGAGATCTTAATATCTATTACAAAATAAACAAAAAAAAAGAGCCAAACTAAATTTGACTCTTTAGAGGATTAAAAATCAATATTAGATAAAGCCAGGAATGATTTGACCTGTTGTTAAATATGCTCCAACTAGGGCAATAAAGCCTACCATTGCAAATCTTCCATTGAGCTTTTCTGCAACAATTTTTTCTTTTTCAACTATTTTTGGTTCGTTATTTTTCATTAGAACCAGCCTGGAATAATTTGGCCTGTTGTTACGTATGCACCGACTGCTGCAACGAAACCTAGCATTGCTGCCCAACCATTAAAACGTTCTGCTTCTGGGGTCATTGTATTTAAGTAATTTGTAAACAAATATAACATATTTATTTACTAATGTAAAGAAAAGAGAGTAAATTCTCCTATTTAGTCAGGTAAACTAAAAAAAGTGCTACATTTATGT
The DNA here is from genome assembly GCA_902600395.1 of uncultured Prochlorococcus sp. Classification (GTDB taxonomy): domain Bacteria; phylum Cyanobacteriota; class Cyanobacteriia; order PCC-6307; family Cyanobiaceae; genus Prochlorococcus_A. The sequence continues at coordinate 4,444 of CACKJL010000042.1, forward strand.
GTCGAAATATACCTTTTAATTTTTGTTTTAATATTTTTAAATTTAAACAAAAAAAATAAATTAATACCTTTTTTCTTTTATTGGCAAATCCTCATTTAGAGGTAATTTAAATTAGTATAATACGAGAGTCAGCTAGTAGGGATACAGGCTGACTCTTTTTTTTGGGAATTTTTGGTTTTATTGACTAAAAGTATTTTTTAAAATTCAAATAATTGCTATTAATAATTTAGATACATATATATGAATTTATGTCATTCGCGAGTTACTACATGCATTTAATTTTTGGCAGGGTTCCTTCTTTAATGAGTTCTGATTTAATACTTTATATTTTGCCGGCTCTTACAATTTCAATATTATTCTTTTGCCTTAGAATAATGTTTTTCAAGACTCCTAAATTGAGGAAAGTTAAATAATCAAGGATTTTAGAATTATTTTTTTTTACTGAAGCGCCCAATGTTCTTTAATTTTGGATAACAGACTTTTTTTTCCGGCAACTCAAAGAAATAGAGACTGCATTGGTGATGTGCTATCCAAAATTATAAAAAAAGGTTCAGTATTGGAACTCGGGAGTGGCAGCGGTGAACATGGAGTTTTTTTTCAAAACCGCTTTCCTGGAATAATTTGGCAAACAAGTGATCCAGAGTTAGTGCATAGAAAAAGTATAAGTTCTTGGATTGAGTATGAAAACCTATCTAAGAAAATGCCCCAGCCTCTTGAGATTGATGTAGAAAAAATTCCTTGGAAAATTCCATTGATATTGGCAAATTCTTTGCAAGGAATAGTCTCTATAAATATGATTCATGTAGCAGAGTGGTCTTGTACTGTAGCACTCTTTAGAGAATCAGGAAAATTACTGAATAAGGGACAATTTTTGATTTTGTATGGGCCATTTAAAATTTGTAATAAGCATACAAGTGAAAGTAATTATTTTTTCGATAATTCATTAAAAATGCAAAATGATCTTTGGGGTATTAAAAATCTTGAGGAAGTTTGTGATGAGAGTAAGAAAAATGGTTTTTCTCAAGAGGATATTATTAGTATGCCTGCAAATAATTTTTCAATAATTTACAGAAAAATTTGTTGATAAGGCAAATGCAAATATCAATAAGTTTTTAAAATTCATCTCATTAGATGATCAACCTGATAGTTTTTTGCTCCATTCTTTATGCTTTTGATCCAAATCTGAAATTTTTTCGCCTAAACTCAACTGTCTTTCTAATAATTCAACTTTTGTAAGTGTTATTTTTTCAGAATAAAATTTAATAGGCTGTTTACCATGTAGATTGTCTCCACTCATAGAATTACTAAGTTTGTGAGTATTTTCTAAGATGGAAAATTTGCTATTGCTAATTCTTTTATATTTTTTTCAGATTTGCGTAAATTAAAGTGATAAAGAATTGATGCTTATTGTGTTTTTAATCCATCATTTTTGTATGAAGATTGCCATATATATCTTCCTCTCTTGATGTCTGACTCAACAGCAACGCAATTGCATGCAATATTCCATAAAGCTTTGTGTATTGGATCAGGATTAAAAAGATATGCTTTTTTAAAGGCTTTTTTAATTAAGACAGTTGCTTTTTTTGCATAGTAATGAGGGATCGTTGGACATACATGATGAACGACATGGCTAGAACCTATATTATGGTGAAGAAAATTAAGGACTCTACCGTAAGGCCTGTCAATAGATAGAAATGCTCCTCTCATAAAGGAAAATTCCGTATTTGAAAGATGAGGCACATCTGAATCTGTATGATGAAGCCATGTATAAACTACTAGCCAACAATTAACCACTAATAAAGGGCCAAAATACAGAGTAATTAATGGAAATAATCCATACTTGAAAACTAAATAAACAATGCCCACTAATGTCAAACCTACGCCAATATCTGATATCCAAACTTTCTTGGCCCATACTGATGGCCATAATGCTTTAGAAAATGGTTTAATTGGCCAAAAATGATTTGAAGTGCCATATTTAACACCTCCTGTACTTCCAGTAAGTAAATAAGCAGGCCAGCCAAATATTAGATGTAAAACAAGTTGAAGAATTCCATAATTTTTCTTACCTAAGGAATTTGAAAAATGTAATTCTTTTTCTCCACCAACTTTTTCTGTAACTCCGTTCCCTTTAATGACTAAAGGGACGTGAGTTTCTCCATTAGTTATGTTATTTGTGAATCGATGATGAACTGCATGAGAACGCTGCCAAGAAAAATAAGGCACCA
>CACKJL010000043.1 GCA_902600395.1 uncultured Prochlorococcus sp.
TAACTTCTGCAGGGTCGATATCTATATGAATTACCTTTGCATTAGGTGCAAAAGTATCTAATTTTCCTGTAACCCTATCATCGAATCTAGCTCCAATAGCAATTAAAAGATCGCATTCTGTAACAGCAAAATTTGCATAAGCAGTTCCATGCATTCCTAACATCCCTACTGATAAGTTATCTTTTTCATCAAAAGCACCCTTCCCCATTAAGGTTGTGGTAACTGGTATTTGATAATTCTTTGCCAAAGTTTTTATTTCATCATGAGCTCCTGAAGATATTGCACCACCTCCTACATATAGAAGAGGTCTTTCAGAATCTTCTATTAGTTTAATTGCTTTGTTGATATCGCAATCATTAATTTCTCCATTCCTTTTAAATCCTTTAGGAATAATCTCACCAGGCAAAACTCTTTGGTAATTAAAGAACTCCTGACCTACATCTTTGGGTATATCAATTAAAACAGGGCCAGGCCTTCCAGATGAGGCTATAAAAAAAGCCTCAGAAACTACTTTCGCGATATCTGCAGGATCCCTTATTACCCATGAATGTTTCACTATTGGAAGAGTTATACCAAAAATATCAGTTTCTTGAAAAGCGTCTGTCCCAATAGCAGGTCTTGGGACTTGACCAGTAACTACAACTAGAGGGACTGAATCCATTTGCGCAGTAGCGATTCCAGTTACCAAATTTGTTGCCCCTGGACCTGAGGTACCAAAACATACTCCTACTTCACCAGTAGATCTTGCATATCCATCAGCTGCATGAGAACCACCTTGTTCATGCCTAACCATATAGTGCTTTAACCAACCATCTTGTTCTGCCTTATGAAGAGCGTCATATATTGGTAGTATGGCTCCTCCAGGATATCCAAATATAACTTTTACTCCATGAATTTTTAAAGAATCCATTAGTGCATCTGCACCAGTTATCCAAACTGGATTTTCATGTTTTGAACTACCCTTTGAAAAGGATCTCGAAGTAAGGGTCACTAAAGAAATTCAATATTTACTATAAATATTAAACTCAATTAAATACTTTTGCCTCATTTAGAAATGTAATGTCAGAAATGTATTCAAAAAAATCTTTTAAAAAATTTAAAAATTTTCAAATATGTATCAATTTTTCTTTATAAAATGCCCAATTTATGTAAAGGTCCAGAGCCTGAAATAAGTTCAATAAAAAGCAAAAGAAAAATAATCATTGCAACCCTTCCGTTCCACACCTCTGAACTATTATTCCAACCCCATTGCCACTTCTCTTGAGGATAAAGTTTAACTTTTTCAGGTAACTGAGAAGCCTCCTCTATATTAACTAGGGGTCCTTCCAAGCAGGAAATTACTAGATCACTAAGACCTTCAATAAAAGTAGGATGAGTATTTAGAGCCTTAACTCTCCGAAAGTTTTTAATACCAGCCTTTTCAGCAATTTCTTTATATTCAATATCAATTTCTTGCAATGTTTCAATATGCTCTCCAACGAAACTTATAGGGACCACAACCAGATCATTAACATTTGACCTTCCAAGATCAGCTAACACTTCTTCTGTATAAGGCTTCAACCATTCAACAGGACCAACTCTACTTTGATAAGAAAGTGTATGAGGGTTACTATGACCTAAACATTTTTCCAACTCATTTATAATTAATAAAGAACAATCTTCAATTTGTTGTTTGTAAGGGTCTCCAGCTTCCTCTACGTAACTCTTAGGAACTCCATGAGCAGTGAAAAATATATGGGCTTTTGAAGGAGATTCACAAAGTGAAATCTGTTCAGAAATTAATTCGACCATAGACTTTAAATAACCTGATTGACTGAACCAACTCCTTACACATCTCATTGGAACCTTTTTAAATTCATCATCAGAATCTCGCAATTTTTTTAATTCTCTAAAGCTCGAACCACTAGTACTTATCGAAAAATGCGGATACAAGGGTATTACAACCACTTGATCTATGCCATCTGCTTTCATATCAGCAATTGCGGATTCGGTAAAAGGATGCCAATACCTCATAGCGATGTAGGTAGTAGCATTAAACCCCTTGTCTCTTAACTTAGATTGTAATTCTCTTGCTTGTTGTTCAGTTATTCTTCTGATAGGTGAACCTCCACCTATGGAAAGGTAGGCCTGTTGTGAAGTGGTACTCCTAAGAGTGCTAATTAACCAGGCTAGGGGCTTTTGAAAAACAGGGAAAGGTGTCCTGATAATTTCTGGATCAGAAAAAAGATTGTATAAGAATGGGCCGACATCAGTAATGCGTTCAGGCCCTCCTAAATTCATTAGTAAGACGCCTATTTTATCCATTTAAAATTTATGGAGATTGAAAATCAACATTAAAAACGTCATTATATGGTCAATTATATAAGTAAATGAACGTAATTCAGGAAATTAATAATGTCAATGATAAATTTGCTACTCAAGGCAGCAAGCTTAAAATTGAGAAAAGAGGAGAGAAATTAACTATTCGTGGTTCACTACCCTCCAAAGAAGATAACAATAACTTTAAAATTCAAAGAATATCTCTTGGCTTAAAGGCTGATATTTCTGGATTAGAGGAAGCTAAAAAAAAATTGCAATTAATCAATTTGCAATTGGAATTAAATCAATTTGATTGGATTAATTGGATAGGCAAACCTTATAAAAAGGAAATAAAAGATGGTTTTGAATTTCCAAAAAGATTAAATCAATTTGAGGAATTTTTTTTTAAAGAAAATAAAAGTGATTTTCGAACCAGCACTAGAAAAACTACTTGGAGAAGTTCTTACAAACCATATATGAAAAGAATCTTAAATATTTACGATGAATATGAGAATGCAGCTTTAGAAAAAATATTTCAAAAAACACTTGAAAGTTATAAGGAAGGTACCAGAAGTAGGAAACAATGCGCTACTTCTTTAAGTGTTTTGGCTAAGTTTTTGGACATTAAACTACCAGAAGATTGGAAATTAAATTCTAGAGGATATGGTCTGAACAAAGCAGGATTTAGGGATCTACCTAAAGACGAATTAATAGAGAAACTGTGGGAGAAGATACCAAATAAGTCTTGGAAATTTGTTTTTGGTCTGATGGCTACATATGGGTTAAGGAATCATGAAGTATTTTTTTGTGATTTAAGTTCTCTTGCTAATTTTGGGGACAAAATTATAAGAGTTTTGCCTACGACTAAAACTGGGGAACATCAAGTTTGGCCATTTCATCCTGAATGGGTGGAAAAGTTCGAATTATCAAAACTTGGCGAAAATCCAGAACTTTTACCAAGCATTAATAGAGATCTTAAAGTTACAACCTTACAGAATATAGGAAAAAAAATTACAGACCAGTTTAAGCGTTACTCTTTGGGAATAAAACCTTATGATCTAAGGCATGCTTGGGCAGTTAGAACAATTTTTTATGATTTACCTGATACTGTGGCTGCCAGAATGATGGGGCATTCGGTTAGTTTACATACTCAAACTTATCACCATTGGATTACTAAAAGAGATCAACAACAGGCAGTAAATAATGCACTTTTAAAAGCTAAAAGAGTTAAAAATATTTAAAGATTTATAATAATTAAATAAAATTAAGAGTCATATGCAAGAAAAACCTTCATTTTCCGAGAAAATATTTAACCTCGATAATCAAGCAAATAAACTTGGAATGGGAGGTAAATTATCACCAGATAGCGATGAGAGCTCATATAAAAAAAGAATGCGTAAAAGAAAAGATATTCAAGCAGAAAGACTACAAATTAGAAAAACAAAAAAAGGATTATTGATTGTTTTTACGGGGAATGGCAAGGGCAAGACAACAGCATCTTTAGGTATGGCTTTAAGGACTATAGGGCATGGTTATAAAGTGGCGATAATTCAATTTATCAAGGGAGGCTGGACTACTGGAGAAGAAAAAGCACTAAAAAACTTTTCTTCAAACCTATCTTGGCATTCATTAGGAGAAGGATTTACTTGGGAAACTCAAGACAGAATAAGAGATGAAAAATTAGTTCAAGAGGCGTGGCAATTAGCCAAAAAATATATCCAAAACGAATCTTATAAACTTATCATTCTTGATGAAATTAATATTGCCACAAAACTTGGTTATCTTGCACCCGAAGAAATAATCACCTTTTTAAAAACCTTTAATAATAGAAAAAATCATATAGTTTTAACTGGAAGGGGAGCATCTGATTCAATTATCAATTACGCTGATTTAGTTACTGAGATGAAACTAATAAGACATCCATTTAAAGAACAAGGAATAAAAGCGCAAAAGTGTGTTGAATTTTAGTTGAAGTAAATTAATATTTAAAAATTTTTTGAGACAAGTTTAGAAATGTTTAAAGACGCAAGCAATATCTGAACAAAAAATAAAATTGGTGCATTTACTTGCTAAGGTCTTAAAAGTACAATTATTGAATGACTTACAAAAGAGTTCTCTTAAAACTTAGTGGTGAAGCACTAATGGGTGAAAAACCTTATGGTATTGATCCTGCTATAGTCCAGTCAATTGCAGAGGATGTTTCAAAAGTAGTCGAAAATAATGTACAACTTTCAATAGTTGTTGGTGGTGGAAACATTTTTAGGGGGCTTAAAGGATCTGCAGACGGAATGGATCGCGCGACTGCTGATTATGTAGGGATGCTAGCAACAGTAATGAACGCAATTTCACTTCAAGATGGTCTTGAGAGAGTAGGAGTTGCAACCAGAGTGCAAACAGCAATCGAAATGCAGGAAATTGCCGAACCCTATATCAGAAGAAGAGCCATGAGGCATCTAGAAAAAGGCAGAGTTGTAGTCTTCGGAGGTGGATGCGGAAATCCATTTTTTACAACTGATACTACGGCAGCTTTGAGGGCAGCAGAGATAAACGCTGAAGTTGTTATGAAGGCTACTAAAGTTGATGGAGTATACGATCGTGATCCTAATCAATTTAAAGATGCAAAAAAATATTCCTCTCTCAGTTATCAACAAGTTCTTAGTGATGAAATTGCAGTAATGGACAGTACTGCGATTGCACTCTGCAAAGATAATAATATCCCAATTATGGTTTTTGATATATTCAAAAAAGGAAATATTTCCAAAGCTGTTGCTGGTGAGCCAATAGGCTCTTTAATTAGTTAAAGATCATTTAATTTTTTTAATTATGAAAGAAAAAGAAATTCAAGAAAATATGAATAAAAGTATTGAAGCCACACAAAGAAACTTTAATACAATCAGGACAGGCAGAGCTAATGCTTCCTTATTAGACAGAGTTAGTGTTGAGTACTATGGAGCAGAAACACCAATCAAATCGCTTGCCACTATAAGCACTGTTGATTCGCAAACAATTTCAATACAACCGTTTGATATTTCATGTTTACAAACGATAGAGAAATCTATTTCTATGAGTGATTTAGGTATTACTCCAAATAATGATGGGAAGGTAATAAGAATAAATGTTCCTCCTTTAACAGAAGAAAGAAGAAAAGAATTTTGTAAATTAGCCTCTAAATATGCAGAGGAAGGGAAAGTAGCTTTGAGAAATATCAGAAGAGATGCTGTTGATAAAGAAAAAAAAGACGAAAAAGATGGCCTTATTTCTATTGACGAATCGAGAGATAATCAATCTGAAATTCAGAAAATTACCGATAAATATATTGCTTTAATAGAAACTAAATTGTCTGAAAAAGAGAAAGAAATTTTAAAAGTTTGATAGAATTTGATGTTGTCATAATTGGTGGTGGTTTATCAGGATCTTCCACCGCCCTTAACCTATCAAAGAAAGGATATTCAGTTTTAATTATTGAAAAAGAAAAATCTCAAAATTATAAAGCATGTGCAGGGGGGATGGCTTCTTCAATGCAAAGATTTCTTCCTTTAAATATTGAAGATTGCATAGAATCAAAAATTAAGAATGTTGAATTCAGATGGAAGGCTGCAGATAATGTCACTGCTGATCTGACTGGTGAATCCCCATTTTGGATTGTTAAAAGAGAAAAACTAGATCAATTATTACTTGATGAATCCTTGAGTAATGGAACTCAGATAATGAGGCCATTATTAATAGAAAAAATCATAAAAAAAAATGATAATTGGGAAATTACTTGCAATAACAAAATAAAATATATTGCAAAATTTCTTGTAATTGCAGATGGGTCCCAATCGAAATGGGCGAGTTATTTCAATTTAGGGCCAAGAAAACCGAAATTTGCAAATACAATCTCATTAAGATTGAAAGGATTAGGGGAAATACCTAGAGATGCAGTTAGATTTGAGTTTGGATTTATAAAATATGGTTTTGCATGGGCATTCCCCTTAAGAGAAAGCTTAAATATTGGTTTAGGTACTTTTATAAATAATGGTCTTTTAGAAAATCAGGCTATAAATAAACAAGTAATCCGAAGCTTCGGTTTTGATGATTTTCCGCATAAAACAATTATTAAGAAACTGAGAATATGGAATGGATTCCACTCAATTAATGGTGACAAAGTTTTAGCGGTTGGAGATGCAGCATCTCTATGTGATCCATTTTTAGCTGAAGGAATTAGACCATCTTTAATTAGCAGTTTTTATGCTGCAGAATACATAGACCAGTCCCTATCAGGAAAAGTAGATGATTTAAATCTTTATACAAAA
>CACKJL010000044.1 GCA_902600395.1 uncultured Prochlorococcus sp.
GAGAAATTTTAGTCGGTCAGCAAGGGCTTATAAAACTTGCATTACATACAAATATTTCATAGAAATAATTAATTATTTCTCAGTAATTTGGCAATAATTCTTCTTCTACATATTTTGTATGTATCTTACCCTGCTTAAATTTAGATTTATTCAGTAAAGTTAGATGAAAGTTAATTGTTGTAGGAATACCAGTGACCGCACATTCATTTAAAGCCCTATTCATACGTTTTATTGCAGTATTACGATCTTTTCCCCAGACTATTAATTTACCAATTAATGAGTCATAGAAAGGAGGTATTTCATAGCCTGTATACACATGACTATCCACCCTTACACCAGGGCCACCAGGAGGAAGCCACCCAGTTATTTTTCCAGGTGATGGTCGGAAATTGTGAGAAGGATCTTCAGCATTGATTCTACATTCAATGGCATGACCGTTTAAATGGATATCATCCTGATTAAATTCCAAATTTGCTCCGCTTGCGATTTTAATTTGCTCAGCTATTAAATCTACCCCTGTAACCATTTCAGTAACAGGATGTTCAACTTGAATCCTAGTATTCATTTCCATAAAATAAAAATTATCATCATCATCAACTAAAAATTCAACTGTTCCCGCTCCTTCGTAGCCGATACTTTTTGCAGCGGCAATAGCTGCGTTCCCCATTTTTTTTCTTAGCTCAGGATTAATTGCAGGACTGGGAGACTCTTCTAATAACTTTTGATGTCTTCTTTGAACTGAACAATCTCGCTCTCCTAAGTGAACAACATTACCCGACCTATCGGCCAAAATTTGAATTTCTACATGTCTTGGCTTCTTTATAAATTTCTCCATATATAAACCATCATTACCAAAAGCTGCTTCTGCTTCACCTTGAGCTGCTTTAAACATTTTTTCGAGATTATTAGAGTTTTCAACCAACCTCATACCTCTTCCACCTCCGCCAGCAGTCGCTTTAATAATTACCGGATAGCCAATATCATCTGCCAATTTATAAGCCTCAGCAACATTTGATAACAAGCCTTTACTGCCTGGTACTGTTGGAACTCCAACTGCTTCCATGGTTTCTTTAGCTGTAGATTTATCTCCCATAGATCTAATAGCTTTAGGAGATGGACCAATAAAAACTATGCCGTGATCGTTACACATCTCAGCAAATTTATCATTTTCCGCAAGAAATCCATAACCAGGATGAATAGCATCAACTCCTCTTGATGTAGCAGCCGCAAGTATATTTGGAATATTTAAATAACTCTTATTACTTAATGAATCTCCGACGCAAACCGCCTCATCAGCAAGCTGAACATGCAATGCTTTTTTATCTACAGTGCTAAAAACTGCAACTGTTGCAATGCCTAGTTCTCTACAACTTCTGACTATTCGTAAAGCTATTTCTCCACGATTAGCAATTAAAACTTTTTCAACCATTATGAAAATTAAAATTGAAGAAATGAAATGACTTAAAATAAAAAATTATTTGCCAAAGTATTCAACAAATTTTTTTAGTAATCAGAGGACATTTTTTACAATACAACCTCAAACGTTATATATGTATAAATATTTGTTTTATGCAATAGAAAAATTATTCATGATATTCAAAAATACTCTTTTCTAACTACATGCTTATTTCAGCCAATAATGTATTATATTTTTAAGGTTTAGGTATCCCTCGGTTGCTGAAAACCCTTTGCGGACGTGGCGGAATTGGTAGACGCGCACGTCTAAGGAGCGTGTGGCTTCGGCCTTGCGAGTTCAAGTCTCGCCGTCCGCATTTAGTGTATTCTGGTTTGACTGCAATGAAAAAAAAATCAGTTGCAGTAGTTATAATTTCCAATGGTCCTGGTGAATTAACTACATGGGTAAATCCTGTAATAGATGAGCTTAACAAAGTAAATAAATCACTAAGTGATGACGATAAACACGATTTCACTCTTAGGTTAGTTCTTGTTCCTTGCCCAAATGCCACTGGTAAAGAATTTTTAGTTGCAAATTCATGGAATAAATTCGAATTAATTACAAAATCCAAAAGTTTTTGGAAATTATTAATAAAGCCACATTCTTTTGCATATTGGCCAAAAAAAGGGGTGGTTATTTTCCTTGGTGGGGATCAATTTTGGAGTATTTTATTAGCTAAAAGATTAGGTTATTTAAATATCACATATGCTGAATGGGTTTCGCGATGGCCTAAATGGACCAACGCAATTGCTGCTATGAATGTAAAAGTAAAAGAGTCAATACCTAAAAGATATAAATATAAATGTAAGGTCATTGGCGATTTGATGGCAGATATCAAACTTAATAGCGAAATATCATTAAAAAATAAAGAAAAACTTCATATTGCATTGTTACCAGGTTCTAAGAAAGCAAAACTTTCTGTTGGAATTCCTTTCTTCTTAGAAGTTGCAGATCATATTGCTGAAGAAAATCAGAATATAAATTTTATAATTCCCATTGCTCCAACTACTGATAAAAGTGAATATTTATTTTTTCAAAGCAACAAAAATCCAATTGCCAAATATTACTCATCAAAAATCAAAACAATAAAAAACTTCAAAGACTCTCGTTTTGATTATGTAATTGAAACATCAAAAAATACAAAGATTTATCTAATCAAGAAACATCCTTGCTATGAAATATTAAAAGAATGTGATCTTGCAATTACAACTGTCGGAGCAAATACTGCAGAATTAGCAGCAATTAGTCTTCCTATGATAGTTGTTCTGCCAACTCAACATTTAAATATGATGAATGCCTGGGATGGTATTTTTGGAGTAATTGGAAAAATTTCATTCATAAATAGATTCCTAACTTTTATAATCAAAAATTTCTATTTTAAAAAAAAGAAATTTTTTGCTTGGCCAAATATTAAAGCTAAAAGAATGATTGTCCCTGAAAGGATAGGTAATATTTCACCAAAAAAAATTGCAAAAGAAGTATTATTTCTTATTAAAAATAGAGATCAATTAAAAAGTATTAGGGATAATCTACGAAAAGAAAGAGGCGATAGAGGTGCTGCAAAAAAACTTGCTTCTATAATTCTTAATTCAATAAAAAAACTTTAACAATTACCAGGGGTCATCAATTTCAAACTTTTCTAATTTTTTATTATCTTGAACTAAATTTTGTTCATCTAGTGGTTCAATATCTAAAGTTTCAGTTGCATTTTGAATTGGTCTTTTCGAAGCTAAATTAGTAGTTGATTGTTTCTTTTGCTTAGAATCAATATTGTTTTTTTCATCTATTTGATTAATGCTATTTTGATTCTCAATCTGATCATAGTAATCATTATCCATATATAGCTTTTTTCTGTTATTTGTTTCCTCTGAAGAACCCTTTATTTCAACATATTCAAGTTCATCTTCATAATCATCTTCATAATCATCTTCATAATCATCTTGTTCAAAAACTTCTTCATTTTCCTCAACCAAATTATTTTGCTGTTCTGATTCAGAACCTGAAAGTAACTGATTCTCAACAGGTACAAGATTTGCTGTGTATCCATTTGCTTCCCTTTCATCCCATGAAGAACCCCCGACTCCAAGTTTTTCAAGTAGTCCACTACTTAGTTGCTTTAATTTCTCTTCAGCACCTTCATAAACAATAATCCGATCGGTACCGCTACTTACAATTTCCTCGACAGGTATTTCCCAAGTACTTAAAACTCCCTCACCTAAAAGCGGAACACCAACTGCACCCATAACAAGCGATATCAAATCCCCAGTCTCAATATCAAAAGAAAAGCCAAGAACTCTTCCTAAAAGTTGTCCAGATTCTGTAATCACCTGACAATTAATTACCTTCCCATATCTTTCTGGAGAAAAACTCTCACTCAAAGAATCAAGGGAGTCAACTAATATGACATCTCCAACCTGCTTTATACTTTCTAAAGGCATCCATTTTGGCAAACCTGGTAGAAATCTTGTAAGTGGATTATCTCTTAGTCCCAAAGCGACCACCTCTCTTCTATCGATATCAACAACAACTTCGCCAACTACGCCTAACCGCCTTCCAGTATCAGTAGTTATCACTTGTGTTCCCATTAATTCTGACCTTAACCATAAACGTTCACTAGGAACCGAGTTAGGGAGATTCTTATTAGCAGATGTGTTAGACAAGCTCATAAATTTCTTTTTATCATTCTGACGTATAAATTTAAAAAAGTGTGTTTATGCAGCATTTGGTAACCCAAGAACTTGAGTATTAGCACCTCTTGCTTGCGCAACACCAATTGTTCGTTCAGACGCACTAATCATAGGCCTTCTATGACTGACGACTATAAATTGAGCATTTGATGACTGATTCGATATTAGTTTTGACAACCTTTCAACATTAATACCATCTAAAAAACTATCAACCTCATCTAATGCATAAAAAGGAGAAGGTTTATACTTTTGCAAAGCAAATAAAAAACTTAAAGCAGTTAACGATTTTTCACCACCTGACATAGATGCTAATCTTCTCACATTTTTTCCCTTAGGATGAGCCACTAAAGTTAATCCTCCTTCTAAAGGAGAATTAGAATTTTCAAGTTGAAGAAATCCATCTCCATCAGATAAATTTGCAAAAATTTCTCTAAAATGTTTATCAACTTCTGTAAATGCTTGCATAAAAGCCTCCTGACGCATCGTAGATACGGTTTCTATTCTCAGCAATAATTCGGATCTTTCATTAGACAGAATTTCTAATTTTTCTCGCAAACCATTTAACCTCTCAATTAATTCTTCTAGTTCATCAAGAGCCAACATATTAACAGGTTCTAAGCTTTGTAGTTTTGCGTTTATGATCGAAATTTCTGATTGCAAAGATTCAAGACTCTTCCCTTCATATTCTCCAAACTGAGGGGATGGATTAGGTAAATCTTTTTTATAATTTTCTAATTTTATTTTTTCGCTCCTCATTTCTTCTTTAAGAGAATGCATATCCCTCTCAAGATATTCAAGCTTCAAGAGATAGTTATTATATTCTTGCCTTTTATTTGAAATTGAAGAGTTT
>CACKJL010000045.1 GCA_902600395.1 uncultured Prochlorococcus sp.
TCTCCATCTTCGTAGAATAAAAGTGCCAGCCTTGCATTTCTATGAGGATCGTAGTGTATAGCTGCAACTTTAGCGTTGATGTTTCTTTTATCTCTTCTAAAGTCAACTAATCTATATTGCCTTTTGTGACCACCTCCACGATGACGACAAGTGATAACTCCTCGATTATTCCTCCCTTTAACTCTATGTTTTGAAACTATTAGTGATCTTTCGGGTTTTGCACTTGTTATTTCACTAAAGTCAGTAACTACTCTCTGCCTAGTACCAGGTGTATAAGGTTTAAATTTACGGATTGCCATGATTAAAACTCCTTAAGATTCTGGAAATAGTTGAATTTTATCTCCTTCAGCAAGACGCACAATTGCCTTCTTGACCTGAGAACGTTTACCGGAAAATTTTCCGACTCTTCTTGTTCTCCTAGGAGGATTCATAGTGTTAACTCCTATGACTTTAACACTGAATAAGGCTTCGACAGCTGCCTTTATTTGTGGTTTAGCCGCTCTATGATCTACTTCAAAAGTATATTGGTTAAGATCTAGCGCATTTGTAGCTTTCTCAGTAATAACTGGCTTTCTTATTACATCGGCTAAACGAGAATCGAATAATTTAGTCATGATGCATAAACCTCCTGAATTTTATCTATCGCTGATTGCCCTATGACCAATTTATTAGCATTGAGAATATCAAATACATTTAATTGATCGGCGGCAATTAATTTTACTTTTTCAATATTGTTGATGGATTTTTTTATAACATCGGAAGGACTATCAAGAATAACCAAGACTTTTTCAGTTTTTTGTATACCTAATCGAGCAAGGCCATTGACGATATCACTTGTTTTAGGTTGCTTTAAAGTAGATCCAAAATCTTCAACGGCCTTCATATCAGAAACTCTAGACATAAGTGCAGTTCTAAGAGCTAACCTACGTTCCTTACGATTCATATCAAGATTGTAAGAACGTGGCTTCGGTCCAAAAATAATTCCCCCACCAGGTCTTAAGGGTGTCCTTATTGATCCTTGACGGGCTCTTCCTGTGCCTTTCTGTTTATATGGCTTTCTACCGCCCCCACGCACTTCAGATCTTGTCAAAGTTGATGCTGTTCCCTGTCTTTTATTTGCGAGCTGCCTAAGGACTGCTCTATGTATTAGGTCTGCCGAAGAAGTTTCTTTAGCAACTGCTAAATCAAGAGAAACTTTGCCGGATTTTTTACCATCCCACTTAAGAGTTTCGAGTGTTGTCATGATTTTTCACCTCCTTTTTTGCCTACGACATTATTTGGCTTAATGTTTATTATTGAGCCTGGCTTACCAGGGACAGAACCCTTCACCACAAGCAAATTTTTCTGATCATCAATTTTTAGAACTAACAAACCTTTAGTAGTAATCTGTTTTCCTCCATATCTTCCTGCCATTCTTTTGCCAGGATAAATTCTGCCTGGAGTTGTTCCTGCACCTGTAGATCCAGGTGCTCTATGATTTTTTGAACCATGACTCATAGGACCTCTGCTAAAACCATGTCTTTTCTGGTAACCAGCAAAACCTCTACCCATAGATTTGCCACTGATATCTACTTTTTGACCAACCTCAAAGTTTTTTACAGTTATTTGATTTCCTATTTCATAAGATGAAGTTTCTTCAACTCTATATTCTTTCAAATGCTTTAAAAGTTCTTCACCTGATTTCAACAAATGTCCCTTTTCAGGCTTACTTATATGCTTATCTTTGGACAAGCCATAACCTATTTGAACGGCAGTGTAACCATCCAAAGCGGTTGTTTTCAATTGAGTGATACGGCAAGGACCAGCCTCAATAAGAGTAACTGGTACCGAATTACCTTTTTCGTCGAAAAGTTGGGACATGCCCAATTTTTTTCCTAAAATTCCTATAGACATAAGGCTAAATAGGCTAGCTCGTAATGATTTTTAAATTATCTAAAACCTTCAGTTATTAAGGTGAAGTTAATAAAAAAACGATTAATAAGGTTGAGACTTATCTGAAAATCTAGATAGTTTCTCTTGGGATAAACCCACCTGTGTTTTTTAACGAAACGCTAAAAAATGTGAATTTTTACAGAGGCTCGGCTAGCTTGCGAGCTTAAAAATTCACTGAGTTACAATTGTACATCATCAAGTACCATAAAATAAAATAAAATAGAAATAAAGGAATTTTTTATGCCATTACTTCTCACAGGGAAAAAGTTTCATAACGATTTAAAAACTAACAAATGTCTTGCAATCTTTGCTCCTCTTGAAGGTGGTTATGAAACTCGTCTTTTGAGGAGAATGAGGGCCATGGGCTTTAAAACTTTTATAACCTCAGCAAGAGGGCTTGGAGATCCAGAAGTATTCTTGCTCAAATTGCATGGCGTTAGACCACCGCACCTTGGTCATCAAAGCGTAGGAAGAAATGGAGCACTCGGGGAAGTTCAACAAGTTATACCACAAGCTTCTGAGTTATTTAATGAAAATGATAAAAACAAATTACTTTGGTTATTGGAAGGTCAAGTACTATCTCAATCTGAATTAGAGAGCTTAATAGAGATTTGCACTAACGATAATAAGCTTAAGATAGTTGTTGAAATGGGGGGTTCGAGAAAACTTGAATGGAAGCCGTTAAGTAATTATATTTTAGATGAATTTGAAAGTTAAATTGTTTGATATCAACTAAGAATAAAAAAGATAAATGGATTAAATTAATTTGTGGTGCCAGTAATGAAGATATTGTTGCCATAGAAGATTTATGTGCAATTTATACTGCTGCAGGTGTCGACTACATAGATGTTGCCGCAGAAGAATCTATAGTCCACGCAGCGAAAAAAGGAATCGAGTGGGCAAAAAAAGTCTTTAAAAACTCCCCTGGATTAATGATAAGTATTAGTGATGGAAATGATATCCACTTTCGTAAAGCAAAATTTGATCCATTGAAATGTCCCCCTAATTGTCCAAGACCGTGCGAAAAAGTATGCCCCACCTTTGCAATTGATAATTCTGGGATCAAAAAGAGTAAATGTTATGGATGTGGAAGATGTTTGAATAGCTGTCCCCTAAATCTAATTAGTGAATATGAATATAATTTGTCAAAAGATGATTTAGGATCAACACTTCAGAAAATAAAGCCGAATGCAGTAGAAATTCATACAGAAATCAATCGCCTAGATTCTTTTGCAAAAGTTGTCAGTATCCTTAAAAGTTCTGAAATGAAATTAGACAAGATATCTATCAGTTGTGGATTAAATCAATCTTTCAAAAAATCACAAGAGCCCGAAGATCTTTTGAAAGCTCTTTGGGAAAGATATGAAATTCTAAAAAAACTTGATATTCCCCTTATTTGGCAGCTAGATGGAAGGCCCATGTCTGGAGATCTTGCTCCTTCAACAAGTAGAGATGCTGTTAAGTTGTTTGAAAAAATCGGTTCAGATCTTCCACCTGGATTAATTCAATTGGCAGGAGGAACAAATGAAAAAACTCATGAATTTTTGAATTCAAACAATCTTCCAGACGGAATAGCATTTGGAAGTGCTGCAAGAAAAATCATGCATCCCCTTATTGAATTTGCTCACAAAAATAACAAAAAGCTATATGAGTATCCTGAAAGAATGGCTTTAGCGATCAAAAAAGCTCAGAAATTTCTAGAGCCATGGAAATCTAGCTCATTCAAATAATATTTATCATTTTCAAAACTAGCACCATGTTTATAAAAACTTTGTATTTTTTGGATAGAAAAAAATCTTTTCATGTATTAAAATAAAAAATCAATGGGCCGTCGCCAAGTGGTAAGGCATCGGGTTTTGGTCTCGACATTCCTAGGTTCGAATCCTAGCGGCCCAGTTCTAATATTCAATAGGTGTCTTCTCAAAAAATATTTCTATTTGATTTCGATGGAGTAATAGTCGATGGAATGAAAGAATATTGGCATAGCTCCTTGCTGGCCTGTGAAAAATATTTAAATTCACCTTACATCTCTGTTGATCAAAAACTTTATAGAAGAGTACCAAATTCTTTCAAAGAAATTAGGCCTTGGGTTAAATATGGTTGGGAAATGATTCTAATTGTTCACGAAATTATAAAAACAGAAAATCCATTAAAAAATGATAATAAAGATGATTTCATTAATAATTATCATCAAAATTGCCAGAGGATATTAAATGAAAATTCCTGGATTGCCGAAGATTTACAAAAAATGTTAGATCAGTCGCGTAAGTACCAAATTGATAAAGATTTTAAATCGTGGGTAAATTTACATTATCCTTTTTTTGAAATTATAAATTTTATGAAAGAATTAAGGAAAAAAGACATAAAAACTGGAGTTATAACAACTAAAGGTAAAATATTTGCAGAAAAAATTCTTAAACAATTAAATATTTTTCCTGAATTTATTTTTGGTTATGAATCCGGAACAAAAGTAAAAATAGCTGAGAAGCTTACACAAAATTATGAAATTTTAGGCTTTATAGAAGACAGAAAAAAAACTCTAATAGATATTAAACAAAATTCAGAAACGTCTCGCATACCATGCTTCCTAGCTGATTGGGGATATTTGAAAAAATCAGACAAGTATACTTTAAATAATGAAATCAAATTATTAAAATTAGATAACCTTGAGGAATTAGTTGCAATTTAAAAATATTCAGTTAGAGTACAGATGTACTATAGTTTGTATTTATGAAGTTTGGTTTAAATAAAAAATTCCAAATTTAGAATAATTACAAGAACTTTAACCGATAAATCAAACAATGAGCCTTGAAGAAAAGAAAAAAACTGAATCTAAAGAAAAAGACAAGGCATTAAGTCTTGTCTTAGGTCAAATAGAAAGAAATTTTGGACGAGGATCAATAATGAGACTTGGTGACGCCTCAAGAATGAAAGTAGAAACAATATCTACTGGGGCGCTCACCTTAGATTTAGCATTAGGAGGAGGTTATCCAAAAGGAAGAGTAGTAGAAGTTTATGGACCAGAA
>CACKJL010000046.1 GCA_902600395.1 uncultured Prochlorococcus sp.
ACGAATCTCATTCAGTTTTGATAACTTATGCAGATAGTATTTATAAAAATGGCGAGGCAACATTAATAACTCTTAGAAAGTTGTTAAGTAAACATTTTGGCAGTCTTTCTAAAGTTGTACATATTCTTCCTTTTCTGAAATCCACAAGCGATGGAGGTTTCGCCGTTTCAAGTTATGAATCCCTAGAAGAAAAATTTGGTGGTTGGGATGATCTCAAAAGTATTTCTAAAAATCATGATTTGATGGCTGATTTAGTACTAAACCATGTCTCATCTTCTCACCAATGGGTTCAACAATTTATTAAATCCCAAGAACCAGGTATATCAAATGTTTTTTCACCGAAACAAAATCTTGACTGGTCAAATGTAGTTAGGCCTAGGAGTTCCTCTTTGTTTTCTCAAATAAATACTGATGATGGACCTAAACAAGTTTGGACAACTTTTGGGCCAGATCAAATTGATTTGAATTGGCATAATCCTAAAATGACTCTTGAGTTCTTAAATTTAATTACTACTTATTTATCTAATGGAATTAAATGGTTAAGGCTTGATGCTGTAGGTTTTATTTGGAAGGAATCAGGGACTACATGCTTACATTTACCTAAAGCACATTCAATTGTGAAACTCTTAAGAGTTCTTTTAAATAATCTTCTTGATGATGGCGTTTTAATAACAGAAACCAATGTTCCTCAGAAGGAGAATCTATCTTATCTCATTCCTGATGATGAAGCCCACATGGCATATAATTTCCCATTGCCTCCTCTTCTCCTAGAGGCAATTATTACTTCAAGAGCTGATATTCTAAACTCATGGATTTTTGATTGGCCCACATTACCTGAAGATACTACTTTATTTAATTTCACTGCATCGCATGATGGTGTTGGGCTAAGAGCTCTTGAGGGTTTAATGAATGAGCAGAGAATTAAGGATTTATTAATTAATTGTGAGAAAAGAGGAGGATTAGTAAGTCATAGACGTTTATCAAATGGTGATGATAAACCTTATGAATTGAATATTAGTTGGTGGAGTGCAATGGAAGACTCCAGTAGAGATGCTAAAAGATTTCAATATGAGAGATTTATTTTGAGTCAATTATTAGTAATGGCTCTGAAAGGGGTCCCTGCATTTTATTTACCAGCATTACTAGCTTCAGAAAATGATATCAAAAGTTTTTCTATGACAGGTCAAAGAAGAGATCTAAACAGAGAAAAGTTTAAATCAGAAAATCTTTCAGCTGTTTTAAATAATCCTGAATCTAATGCTAATAAAAACTTAAAATATCTCCGCAATGCTATGGATGTCAGATCAAAATTAAAGCAATTTCATCCTTGTTCTGAAATGAAATGCTTGTCTAAAGGTAGAAGTGATATTGTTGTAATCAAAAGAGGTAAAGGACCTATGTCTGTTTTCGCAATCCATAATATGACTGAAAATAAAATTAATTATCAATTGAATGATAATGATCTTCCAAAAATAATTGATAATGATTTCAATAGCCATGATTCTTTAACATCCACTAAATACAATTGCAAAAATATTAGTCTTGATCCTTTTCAAGTAATTTGGCTTAGTGCTTTATAAAAATGATAGAAAATTCTTCTATTTGGGTAGTAAGTGATGTAGATGGTACTTTAATGGATCATTCATATGATTTATCACCTGCTAAAGAAACTATAAAAAAACTACAAAAATTATCTATACCTGTAATTCTTTGTACAAGCAAAACCGCTTCTGAAGTTAAAGTTATTAGAAAGGAACTTAACTTGACTGATCCTTATATTGTTGAGAATGGAGCGGCAATATATGGTGAATCTCTTAAAAGAGTAAAAGGAGAAATTATTCTCGGAATAAAATACGAATCTCTTGAAGAAATCTTAAATTTTATTTCTAATGAAATTGATTATAAACTTATTCCTCTTAATAATCTCACTGATAAAGAAGCCACTCAGCTCACTGGTTTAGAAGGTAACTCACTGAACTTAATGCGTGATAGACATTGGAGCATGCCTTTTTTAAATCCACCAAGTTTTTTAGAAGAGAAAATTAATAGCTGTTGTAAAAAGTTTAATGTTGATATTTTTAAGGGTAATAGAATGAGTCACTTGTTATCTACAAAATCTAATAAAGGTAAGGCAATAAATGCTCTTAAAGATTATTCAAATGTTCAAAATATTGAAATTATAGGTTTAGGCGATTCTCCAAATGATTTGCCCCTACTTTTGAACGCAGATATTAGGATCGTTATTCCTGGAATAGAAGGACCTAACTTAAATTTACTGGATCAATTAAAAGATTTGGAATTTACTTTAGCTTCTGAACCAAATGGATATGGTTGGAAGAATGAAATCGATAAATTGATAAATATGCGAGAACTTAGTTAGAAAGATGAAAGATTTAGATATTAATTTTCCTCTTGATAAATTTGAAAAATTAATTATTGATATTGGTTGGGAATCCTTGGATGATTGGTTCAATTTTTGGAATAATCAAGGGAACATTCTTTCAATTGATCAATATTGGAACAATAAGGTAAATGATGATTGGATTTGGGGTTTGGCTTTACCTATTTTATCTCAGGCTTACAAATTCCAAAATAATTTTTCTGATAGAAAAATTATTGGAATCTCAGCTTTACCTGGTACAGGTAAAACAACACTAGGTAAATGGCTAGAAGCTATATCGTTAAAATTAAACTTCAAAATTGCGGTTATTTCTATTGACGACTTTTATCTCCCATCAAATGAAATGAAATTAGCAATTAAGAATAACCCTTGGAATGTTTCAAGAGGGTTCCCTGGAAGTCACTCAGTAAAATTAATGCATGAAAAATTATTTAATTGGAAGATAAATGGAGAATTAAATGTACCAGTTTTCGATAAATCCTTAAGAAATGGTTTAGGAGATAGATCTCATTGGAGATTTGATAATCCTGATTTATTAATTCTTGAGGGATGGTTTTTGGGAATAAAACCTTATTCTATTGACGTAAATGATCGACCCATAAATACAACTAATTTGAGTTTTGATGAATCGTCTTATGTATTAAAAATTCAAAATAACCTAAACGAATATTTAGATATTTGGACTTTAATAGACAATATTTGGCACTTAAAGCCATTGAAGATTGAATACATGAATATATGGAAAACAAATCAAGAAAAAGAAATGTTTTTACAGAAAGGTAATGCCCTTATAGATCAAAAATTATCTAATTTCTTGAGAATGCTTAATGTCTCAATTCCTCATAAAAGCTTTGATTTTATAAAATCCTACGCACTTTTATTAATTGATCAAGAAAGAAATTTAGTTGAGGCTGGATTGAATTTGTAGCATTTTCTAAATTTCTTTTTTTTCAGTAATTTTTTATACATTTTTTTCAGCTCTTAATAGTGTTTAATTGAATATATTTTGCTGCTTAGGGATGGTTGAGTTTTCTTACAAAAATGAAGGCTGTAGGATGGTTGTCTTGAGATGTATTGGTCCATCAAACTTTTTCTTAGAGAGAGTTTTATTCCCAACTGATATTCTTACTTTTATGGCCCCAAATGATTCAAGAGTTGAAATCTGGGGGAATGAATTATATGGCCCTAAGTTGGAAGAGAGAATAAGAATTTCTGCTGATAACGAAGATTCGACTTTAGTAGCATAGAACAGATATTATCTAATTGTCTTCGAGTCAAAATTTTTTACAAATACCTAGTTTTTATTGATATTATCTAACTAGTTTTAGTTTTATAGATGTATTATTTTTCTTCCTTTGCAATAGGGGGTTTCGTTCCCTCTGCAGCTATCGCTGGAGTTTTACTATTAGTTGGTTTAGGAGCCTTCTTTTATCTTGGTATTAAAGGACCCACAGATTATTAAACATGAGTTAATAAAAAATTGAATTTTTCATAACCTTCTTGAATAAGTTAACATTATGGATTTAACGACTATTTTATTTATATTAAGCTTACCTTTCGTTTTATTAACAGTTTATTTTGGGACAAAAAACGATTTTTACGAGAGTGAAAACTATAAAGGAGATGGTTGTGCCCACGATGTTAAAAGGTAACTTTACTACTAATTACCTCTAAATACACAGGTCCATCTACTATCAAATTGCCAAACTGGTTTGTATATTTCATTAGTAATTTTTTCTCCTGCCTTATTACAAGTTTCTAAATCTTTCATGGGAATAGAATGTAAGGAAGGACTCGTTATTCCACTAACCTCTGGCCTTCTTCCAGGCCCTTGTCTATAAGTTCCAATTATTAACAAATATTCAGATTTCGCAGAACCAGAAAAGATTATGGAAAAAAGAAAAAATAATATTAAGATAGGGTTTTTTTTCATTTTTTTATACTAGCTTTTAATTTTTAAATGTAAATTGCTATTAATTAATTATGTAATTTAATAATTTTTGGAATATTTAAAATTTGTTTTATATGGATTAATTCAAGGTTTAACTGAATTTATCCCTGTAAGTAGTACAGCTCATTTAAAAGTTATATCTCTTTTTTTAGGGATTGATGATCCTGGAGCATCTTTGTCCGCTACTATTCAACTTGGAAGTGTTCTAGCCATAGCTTGGTATTTTAGGAATGATATTTTTAATTTCAGAAGTCAATCTTCCAAAAAATTTCTTGAATATCTCTTACATGAAAGATTATTAAGGTCTATTTTGATTGGTACTGTACCCATTGTTTTGCTTGGTGGGAGTATAAAAATATTTATCCCTTCTTTTTTTGAAAACGTTCTTCGTTCAAATTTATCAATAGCATTGGTCTCATTTCTAATGGCTTTTTTTATGTACTTGGCAGATAGTTCGAGAAGAGCTCCAAGACCCGAGGAATCTAAGAAATCTATTTTTGTAAGATCAATAACGAATGGAAG
>CACKJL010000047.1 GCA_902600395.1 uncultured Prochlorococcus sp.
CATTTCCCCTTTTAGGGAAGCTCAAACAATAAAAAAAAATGAGTTAATCAAACTCAAAGAATCAATTGTAACTGTATTAAAAAAAAGTATAGGTTCTGGAGGTACTACATTTAGCGATTTTAGAGACTTGGAAGGAGAGAATGGGAATTTTGGTTTACAGACAAATGTCTATAGAAGAACTGGGAAAGAATGTCGTAAATGTGGAAATTTAATTGAAAGACAAAAAATTACTGGAAGAAGTACCCATTGGTGTCCTAGATGCCAAAAATAAAAAAGGGTTTACTCAAGAAGAGTAAACCCTTTTAAATATTTTTACCTGGCATTGAGCTATTTTCTCAAGGGGCTACCCCCTAAATATTTTCGCCGCTGATGCGTTTCACAACCGAGTTCGAGATGGATCGGAGTGGTTCCACATCGCCATGAACACCAGGATAGTGTGAACCTTGAGAACTGCATAGAAAATTATATAAATTAAAAACAATAAATTAAGTTTATTTGGTCAAGCCCTCGGTCTATTAGTACTCCTCCGCTGCACTTGTTACCAAGCTTCCACGTAGAGCCTATCAACGGGTGTTCTTCCCGTGACCTTACTGGCTTAAGCCATGGCAATACTCATCTTGAGGTGGGCTTCCCACTTAGATGCTTTCAGCGGTTATCCACTCCGCACATGGCTACCCAGCGTTTACCGTTGGCACGATAACTGGCACACCAGAGGTGCGTTCCTCCCGGTCCTCTCGTACTAGGGAGAAATCCTCTCAATATTCCTGCGCATACACCGGATATGGACCGAACTGTCTCACGACGTTCTGAACCCAGCTCGCGTACCGCTTTAATGGGCGAACAGCCCAACCCTTGGGACCGACTTCAGCCCCAGGTTGCGATGAGCCGACATCGAGGTGCCAAACCTCCCCGTCGATGTGAACTCTTGGGGGAGATCAGCCTGTTATCCCTAGAGTAACTTTTATCCGTTGAGCGACGGCCCTTCCACGCAGAACCGTCGGATCACTAAAACCGACTTTCGTCCCTGTTCGACTTGTAGGTCTCACAGTCAAGCTCCCTTCTGCTTTTGCACTCAACGACTGATTTCCAACCAGCCTGAGGGAACCTTTGTGCGCCTCCGTTACCTTTTAGGAGGCGACCGCCCCAGTCAAACTGCCCATCAGATACTGTCCGCTTCCCGGATAACGGGTAAGCGTTAGAACCCTAGCTCTAAAAGAGTGGTATCTCACCGATGACTCAATAGTACCCACAAGCACTATTTCAACGTCTCCCACCTATTCTGCGCATTCAGAGCCCGAGCACAATATCAAACTACAGTAAAGCTTCATAGGGTCTTTCTGTCCGGGTGTATGTAGTCCGCATCTTCACAGACAATTCTATTTCGCCGAGCCTCTCTCCGAGACAGCGCGCAAATCGTTACACCTTTCGTGCGGGTCGGAACTTACCCGACAAGGAATTTCGCTACCTTAGGACCGTTATAGTTACGGCCGCCGTTCACCGGGGCTTCAGTCGCCAGCTTCACTAAAAGCTAACCAGCTTCCTTAACCTTCCGGCACTGGGCAGGTGTCAGCCCCCATACATCGTCTTGCGACTTAGCGGAGACCTGTGTTTTTGGTAAACAGTCGCTTGCGCCTCTTCACTGCGACCAGCTCTCGCTGGCACCCCTTCTCCCGAAGTTACGGGGCCATTTTGCCGAGTTCCTTAGAGAGAGTTATCTCGCGCCCCTCGGTATTCTCTACCACCCCACCTGTGTCGGTTTCGGGTACTGGCATTTGTGTCTTAACGAGTATAGGGCTTTTCTTGGAAGCATGACATCACCAACTTCGCTGCCGTAGCAGCTCGTACTCACGCCTTAGCTCAAGATGTTTTCTCCATCTCTCAAAGCCTCGAACGCTTGAACCAGTAACCAACATCTGGCCTGGTTAGCCTTCTCCGTCCCCCTTCTCAAAACACAACTGGTACAGGAATATTGACCTGTTATCCATCGACTACGCCTTTCGGCCTCGCCTTAGGTCCAGACTAACCCTCCGCGGACGAGCCTGCCGGAGGAACCCTTAGGGTTTCGGGGCATGGGATTCTCACCCATGTTTTCGCTACTCAAGCCGACATTCTCACTTCTATGCTGTCCACGTCCGCTTACGCTAACGCTTCACCCTACATAGAACGCTCCCCTACCATAAATAAATTTATCCGCAGCTTCGGTATAACGCTTAGCCCCGTTCATTTTCGGCGCAGGATCGCTCGACCAGTGAGCTATTACGCACTCCTTTGAGGATGGCTGCTTCTAGGCAAACCTCCTGGTTGTCTGGGCAATCCCACCTCCTTTATCACTTAGCGTTAATTTTGGGACCTTAGCTGGCGGTCTGGGCTGTTTCCCTCTTGACTATGGAGCTTATCCCCCACAGTCTGACTGCCTAGTTACACACAGGGTATTCAGAGTTCATATCGATTTGGTACCGCTTTCGCAGCCCGCACCGAAATGGTTGCTTTACCCCCCTGCTGGAGCACTAGACGCTACGCCTCAACGTATTTCGGGGAGAACCAGCTAGCTCCTGGTTCGATTGGCATTTCACCCCTAACCACAGCTCATCCGCTGAATTTTCAACTTCAGTCGGTTCGGACCTCCACTTGGTATCACCCAAGCTTCATCCTGGCCATGGTTAGATCACCAGGGTTCGGGTCTATAAACACTGACAAACGCCCTATTCAGACTCGCTTTCGCTGTGGCTCCACCATTTCCGGTTTAACCCGCCAGTGCCTATAAGTCGCCGGCTCATTCTTCAACAGGCACACGGTCACCCGATTAGTCGGGCTCCCATTGCTTGTAAGCTCACGGTTTCATGTTCTATTTCACTCCCCTCCCGGGGTTCTTTTCACCTTTCCCTCGCGGTACTGTTTCACTATCGGTCACACAGTAGTACTTAGCCTTACGAGGTGGTCCTCGCAGATTCACACGGAATTCCACGTGCTCCGTGCTACTCGGGATACAGCTAGGTCAACTTATCTTTCGATTACGGGGCTTTCACCCTCTGTGGCACGCCATTCAAACGTTTCTTCTAGACTTGTTGATCCATATTGCTGTCCCACAACCCCGATAGTCAAGACTATCGGTTTGGGCTATTCCCCGTTCGCTCGCCGCTACTGAGGGAGTCGTTATTTACTTTCTCTTCCTCCAGCTACTAAGATGTTTCAGTTCGCTGGGTTAGCTCGCACCAACCTATATATTCAGTTGGCCGTACATGGGGTTGCCCCATTCGGAAATTCCCGGATCAAAGTGTGCTTCCAACTCCCCGAGACTTATCGCAGGTAACCACGTCCTTCATCGCCTCTGTGTGCCTAGGTATCCTCCGTGAGCCCTTTGTAGCTTGACCAATAACTTCAAAAATTGAAGCATCAGCTTAATAGAATTGTTATTAATGCATTTGCACAAATAATAAATCTGCATCACTAAAGATGCTTATTGTCTTTAAAAATAATCTATGCAGTTGTCAAGGTTCTCTGAAAACAATGAAATTAATTCAATGAGTCCAGCATCTTAATGATTTGATTAGGAAGCTAGATTCTTTCAGAATTTGATCACAACTCAAAACATTCCCTTTCTACCGGTTATGGAAGAGGTGGTAATCAGTGGAGGTAAGCGGACTCGAACCGCTGACATCCTGCTTGCAAAGCAGGCGCTCTACCAACTGAGCTATACCCCCAACATAGAGATATGGGCCATCCTGGACTTGAACCAGGGACCTCACCCTTATCAGGGGTGCGCTCTAACCACCTGAGCTAATGGCCCAGGAAAAATAATGGGTGTGACCTAGAAAAACTTAGGAAATGAAATTCTTAATAAATTAAGAACGTGAGATACCGATCGACCTAAGGTGACAAAATAATAATATTAAACATTTTGTTGTCTCCCTGTTAGGAGGTGATCCAGCCGCACCTTCCGGTACGGCTACCTTGTTACGACTTCACCCCAGTCATTAGCCCCACCTTCGGCGTCCTCCTCCACAAGGGTTGGAGTAACGACTTCGGGCATGGCCAACTTCCATGGTGTGACGGGCGGTGTGTACAAGGCCCGGGAACGTATTCACCGCAGTATGCTGACCTGCGATTACTAGCGATTCCTACTTCACGTAGGCGAGTTGCAGCCTACGATCTGAACTGAGCCACGGTTTATGGGATTTGCTAGCTCTCGCGAGTTTGCTGCCCTTTGTCCGTAGCATTGTAGTACGTGTGTAGCCCAGGGTGTAAGGGGCATGATGACTTGACGTCATCCACACCTTCCTCCGGTTTATCACCGGCGGTCTTTCTAGAGTGCCCAACTAAATGCTGGCAACTAAAAACGTGGGTTGCGCTCGTTGCGGGACTTAACCCAACATCTCACGACACGAGCTGACGACAGCCATGCACCACCTGTCACTGCATTCCCGAAGGCACCCTCAAATTTCTAAGAGGTTCGCAGGATGTCAAACCCTGGTAAGGTTCTTCGCGTTGCATCGAATTAAACCACATACTCCACCGCTTGTGCGGGCCCCCGTCAATTCCTTTGAGTTTCACACTTGCGTGCGTACTCCCCAGGCGGAACACTTAACGCGTTAGCTACGACACCGAAGGGGTCGATTCCCCCGACACCTAGTGTTCATCGTTTACGGCCAGGACTACAGGGGTATCTAATCCCTTTCGCTCCCCTGGCTTTCGTCCAT
>CACKJL010000048.1 GCA_902600395.1 uncultured Prochlorococcus sp.
ATTAAAATTACCTTTTTCATTGAAAGAATTAATTACAAAAAATTTAGAAGTAAAAGATAAATTCAACTATGAATCCCATAAGACAGTTGATTCGTACGAAAATAGTTTTTTATCAAATCCTATATCTTTAAGATTGTGGTCTTCTTTTTTTGTAATTTTACCTATTTTTGTTCAAGCCCCTTGGGTTAGGTTAGAACCAATAAGTGCTCTTTGTTTTACTTTTGTTATTGTCTTAGTGGCAATTGTTTTGAATAAGAAAGGATCAAATAAGTGGTTTATTGTCAGTTCATTATTACTTGGTATATCAGGTAGTTGGCTAGGTGGATGTTTATTTTGGGGATGGCTAAGTCCATTTCCTATCCTACACATACCTGTTGAAGCTGTAGTTCTCCCATTAGCTTTAATTGGATTTGGTACTAATTGGAAAATAGGTTCAAGTTTTTATATCTCTTCTTTATTTGGAACTGCAGTTACCGACATTACAATATTTTTAATCGGAATCATGGATCAATGGAGGCAGGTAATTGCAGCAGATTCTGAAAATGCTCCCATGATTCTTCAAAAAACTTCAGAGAGTCTTATTCAAATAAAATCATTATCTATTATCGTTTTTGTTTCTCTTATACTTTGGTTTATTTCAAAAGAAATTTTAGATTCTGGCACAATTAACACTACTGGTGGTAAAGCACTCTTAGTTTCTGGTTACGTAATTCAAACGACATTAATTGTTGATGGTATTTTTATTGTTTTAGCAATTCTGCAACCAACTTTTAGTGGATTGGTTTAATGTTAAGGCCTCCATTTTCGCAAGAACCGATACCAATAAATAATTGGGATGTAATCGTTATAGGGGCTGGAGCTGCTGGCCTTATGACTTGTCTTGAATTACCTTCAAATTTAAAAGTGCTTCTTTTAAATAGAAATACTAGTAAGGTATCTTCCAGTAGATGGGCTCAAGGCGGAATTGCATCTGTTGTTAGACAAGATGATTCATTTGATCTTCATGCTGAAGATACTTTAAAAGCAGGTGATGGACTATGTGATTTTCAAGCTGTAGAAATGCTAGTTAAGGAAGCTCCAGGTTGTGTAGAAAGGTTGCAGAATTTAGGGATGATTTTTGATCAAAGTTCTGATCAACTAGCTACTACCTTGGAAGCAGCCCATTCAAGAAGAAGAGTCTTACATGTTAAAGATCGTACTGGACGAGCATTAGTTGAAGTTCTAGAAGATCATATTGAGAATCAAAAAAATATTCTTCACTGCAGGGGTGTAAGAGTAACTGAACTTCTAATTGAAAATAAAGAATGTAGAGGAGTTCAGGTTCTTGATGGAGCAAATTTATATTGGATTAAATCTAGAGCTGTTGTTTTGGCTACAGGTGGGGGTGGGCACTTATTTACGAATACAACAAATCCTGCTCAATCCTCTGGTGAAGGGATTGCTCTTGCATGGAAAGCAGGAGCTGCTATCGAAGATTTAGAGTTCGTGCAATTTCATCCAACAGCTTTAAAATTTTATGGTGCACCTTGCTTTTTAATATCTGAAGCACTTAGAGGGGAAGGAGCAATTTTAGTTGATAAAAATGGTGAAAGTCCAGTTAAAAATCTTGCAAATCGTGATCTATCTACTAGAGATCAGGTAAGTAGAGCAATTATGAAAAATATGCATGATAATAATGTAGACCATGTTGGCTTAGATCTTCGGTATATTGACCCAGAAAAAATTGTAGAGCGCTTTCCCACGATCTTAAGTCGATGTCAGGATTATGGCGTTAACCCTTTAAATGAGGTTATTCCCGTAGCTCCTGCAGCTCATTATTGGATGGGAGGTGTTAAAACTGATCTAAATGCATCTTCAACAAGAAAAGGATTATATGCCGTTGGAGAAGTTGCTTCTACAGGTGTGCATGGTGCTAATAGACTGGCAAGTAATTCACTGATGGAGTGTCTTGTTTTCGCAAGAAAAATGTCTTCAATTGTTTTGAATGACCTTTCTAAATTTGAAAAATTTGATAGATCATTTCAAGAGTTTGATATTGAAGATGCTAAAGAAGATCAAATTTCTATAATTGCTGAAAAAATTGATGAACTTAGAAAACTATGTTGGTTAAATTTAGGTGTATCTCGAAATAAGGTAAATATGAGTAAATTTTTAAATTATATTCAAGATGATATAGATAAATTAAATAAAAATGAATTACTAAATAGTCTTGAAAAAATAAAATTTGAACAAAAAATAAAACTTAGTGAACGCAATAGAAGAGCATTAAATCTTTTACTTGATTTAAAGAATAGACAGATAACCACCATAACTTTATTAAAAGCTTGTCTATTTAGAGAGGAAAGTAGAGGAGGGCATTATAGAGATGATTTCCCTAATAAAGATAAAAATTGGGAATGCCATACTAGACAACAGTTAGATCAACAAATTCAAAAAAGATTTATTAAAAATT
The DNA here is from genome assembly GCA_902600395.1 of uncultured Prochlorococcus sp. Taxonomy (GTDB): domain Bacteria; phylum Cyanobacteriota; class Cyanobacteriia; order PCC-6307; family Cyanobiaceae; genus Prochlorococcus_A. The sequence goes on from CACKJL010000048.1 coordinate 2,453, forward strand.
AAGATCTCCCTGATAGTCGGTTTTTGTTGCTAATTCATTTAAGTCACGCGTACCACTAATAATTTCTCCATTTATTTCCCAAGAAGGAAATCCACTGATTCCTTTCGTTTGGCATAGCTCATACTCATTATCTTTACCATCTTTAGCACACTCAACTACTTTTAATTCTTTAACTGCTTCCTTACCAAATAATTGTTTCTGATCGTGGCAATGAGGGCACCAGTATGCACTATACATAACAATATTGTTTTCCCTTAAAAATTTTGCAAACTTTACCTTCTGGGGAGAGCTTGAAGTGGTAATTATTGGCGATACATTTTCAGTGGGGTTTGCAACATCAATAGCATTAGAGGGGTCAACGTTTGTTGACCAAATTAGCCCCCCCCAGCAGTACACTGATGGCTACAATGAAACCTCTAAAAATCATAGGTTCTCTACTTTCGAACTTTGCTCCAATCATAGAAATTATAAAGATAGAAAACGATAAAATTGCTGAAAGTATACAAAAAAAGCAATATGCTTGAATTTTAAAAAACATTATATTTATCAATAAAAAGCTAAATGTAGATGACGCACAAGAAATTAGAAATACTAACCACCATAAAAACTTATTTAGTTTTTCTTTTGGGGAAATTAAATTAAGCGAGAGAATTATTGTGATTACTAATATTGATAAATATGTTATAAATCCAGCTAATGAGAGAGGTATATTAACTTGATTATTTTCAAATAAAGTACCCCAAGGACTATTTAAAACTGTTTCACAACCATTTTTTATCCCTGGGCACGAAAGCGAAGTAAATAATCCCCAGTTTTTTAAAGTAATCGAACCTGTATCAACTATGCCTATAGTGCTAAGAATTGCGATTATGATTTTTGGCCATTTCAAATCTTTTTTATTTCTTCTGTTTAAAGTCTTAAGGGCCATACAAAAAAGTTTGTTATTTACATCATCTATCCTAATATTATCTTGGCATGAGAGTTATATACCAAATGCTGTTTAAATCTTTTAATTATTATTTTTCAAGTTGTGAAAAAAAATAGTCTCAATGTAAAAGAAAAAAAACTATCTAAGATTGCATTCAGTCATGTTGGTTGTGAGAAAAATCTTGTTGATACTGAACATATGCAAGGCTTATTAGATAAAGAGGGTTATGAAGTTGACAGCAATATAAATGATGCAAATGTTGTTGTTGTAAATACTTGCAGTTTTATTGAAACAGCTAGAGAAGAATCTATTAGAAAAATTCTAGAATATACAAATCAAGGAAAGGAAGTAATAGTTGCAGGCTGTATGGCTCAGCATTTTAAAGATGAGCTTATAAAAGAAATCCCTGAAATAAAAGGTTTGGTTGGAACAGGAGATTATCAAAAGATAGCCAAGGTTTTAGACAGAGTAGAAAAAGGGGAAATCGTTAATGAAGTTTCAAAAATACCTGAATTTATTGCAGATGAGGCAATGCCTCGTTTTGTAGATAAAAATAAATTTGTTGCTTATCTCCGCATTGCTGAAGGCTGCAACTATAATTGCGCTTTTTGTATTATTCCTAAGTTGAGAGGTCCTCAAAGAAGTAGAACAATAGAATCTATAGTTTCAGAAGCTCAAAGTCTTGCAAAAAAGGGTATTCAAGAAATCATATTAATTAGTCAAATAACAACTAATTATGGTCAAGATATTTATGGCAAACCATCATTAGCCAAACTTTTGAATGAGCTTTCTAAAGTTCCAATTCCTTGGATAAGAATACATTATGCTTATCCAACAGGTTTAACTGATGAAGTTATTAGAGCTTTCAAAGAGTCAAATAATATAGTTCCTTACTTTGATTTACCACTTCAGCATAGTCATCCAAATGTTTTGAAGAGTATGAATAGACCTTGGCAAGCTTCTTTGAATGAATCAATTTTGGAGAAAATTAGAGAAGAAATTCCATCTGCTGTTTTAAGAACTAGTCTGATTGTTGGTTTCCCAGGAGAAAAAAAAGAACATTTTGAACATCTTCTTGAATTTTTGGATAGGCATAAATTTGATCATGTGGGAGTGTTTATTTTTTCTCCTGAGGAAGGAACTG
>CACKJL010000049.1 GCA_902600395.1 uncultured Prochlorococcus sp.
TATTTGGTAATGCTAATAATATTTTGAATAATGTCCAAAGTAAATTTATTATCAAAAATCTAAAAAGTCTTTCTTTTAATTTTCCTGATCCATGGTTTAAAAAGAGACATCACAAGAGGCGTGTAATTCAGCCAGAATTTATTAACATACTCTCAAATTCATTGCAAAAAGGGACTTTAATTTTTATAAAAACAGATGTAAAGGATTTATTCGATTATATGGATTACACCATATCAAGTAGTTTTCATTTTCAAATACTAGATAAAAAAGATTTTAATTATTCCAAAAGTTTTAATCCTAATAAAGTGAAAACTAATCGGGAAAAATATGTGATTGTTAATCAAATTGATATTTTTGAAAGGATTTATATAAAAATTTAATGAATCGTTAATTAATTATTTTATTAATTTCTAAAAAGAGTTTGTTTGTTATTTCTTTTGATAAAGAATTAACTGTCTTATGATTTTTGGCCTCAACTAAAACTCTCATAACGGGTTCAGTGCCGCTAGGCCTTATATAAACTCTAGAATTATCCGAATATATTTTCTGAAAAAACTCTATAGTTTGATCAATCAAGATTTTGGTTTCTGGATTTAATTTATTAATATTAAAATCTAGATTGATATTGGTTAATTTCTGCGGAAAAGGTTCAAAACTACTTTTAAGCCAGTCATTTAAATTAATATTTTTCTTTTTACAAAATTTAGAAATTTGAAGTGCAGTCAATATCCCATCTCCAGAAAAGTTATTTATTTGTGAAAGTATATGACCTGACTGCTCACCTCCTAAAACTGCTCCTTTTTCCTTAATTGCGTCATGCACATGTTTATCTCCTACATCAGTTCTATATAAAATTCCTCCAATTTTCTTCCAGGCCTTTTCAAAACCCAAGTTTGCCATTTGCGTTGATATTAGTAAATTATTTGTGAGAATTTTTTGTTCCATAAGCTCTCTACCCCAAAGAAAAAGAATATGATCTCCATCTACAACATTGCCTTTTGAATCTATTCCAATTACTCTATCGGCATCCCCATCGAAGCTAAAACCCATATCTGCAGGACTCTCTCTTAATGCTTTTTTCAAAGGTTCGAGGTTAGTAGAGCCACAATTCATATTAATTTTCGACCCATTTTTAGAGTTATTAATAACTCTTACATCTGCACCAAGAGATTGAAAAATTTTTTTTGCGCACGTTGCCGCTGATCCATAGCATGTGTCTAATATTATTTTTAACCCGCTTAGATTTTCTCCACCCATTGTTTGGATTAAGCTTTTAATATAAATATCCATAAGATTTTTATTTGTATTTATGGGGATCACTTTTCTAGGCATTGAGATATTTTGACTTGAATCTTCAATTAATTTTTGAATTTTATTTTCTAAATATTTGGTAATTTTTTGACCATTATGATCAAAAATTTTTATGCCATTATATTCTGGCGGATTATGACTTGCAGATATCATGATCCCACTACTAAGGTTCTCGTGTTTGATTAAAAAAGGTATGGCTGGGGTAGGGCAGATTCCAAGATTTATAAATTTTTTGCCACTTTCGTTTATACCTTGTGTTATGGCCTGCAGCAGAATATCTCCACTTACTCTTGTATCTCTTCCAATGATTATTGGTCTATTTTTCTCTAAGCTCGAACCTAGAGCATATCCTACTTTGCAGGCTAATGAATATGTTATCTCTTCATTAAATATTCCTCTTATTCCATCAGTTCCAAAGATTGATTGCATAATTAGATTTCAGGAATCAAAGAAATTTTGATAATTATCTAGTTATTATTTTATCAGTTGATTAAAAACTTATAGATTTCAAATCTCTATATTTGTTTAACTTATTTAAAATGTTTTTAGTTAGTAAAACTTTAATAGTGCAGTCTGAGAGTCAAGAACAAATTTTAAAAACAAATTCAAGAACAGTAATTATTTTTGTTATCTCTATTGTTATAGTTTCACTTCTTTTGTTTAGAAATTTCTTTTTTAAATCAGCTTATCTTCTAAAGAGTTTTGGAGAATTATCTGTTGCCCCTGAAATAGCTTTTACAAATAATAAGCCTACATTTCTGGAATTTTATGCTGAGTGGTGTGAAGTTTGCAAGGAAATGGCTCCACAAGTTTCTGCCTTTAAAGATGAATACGGAAAAGATATTAATTTTGTTTTTTTAAATGTTGATAATCAAAAATGGGCTAGTTACATCGAGAAGTTTGCTGTCAATGGTATTCCTCAAGTTAATCTCTTTGATAAAAAGGCTAATCTAATATCTACTTTTATTGGTAAACAAGACGAAATAAAAATAAGAGAATCTATTAATAACTTAGAAAAAGAAGTGAAACCCTATGAGGAAATTATTAATGATGAATTTTCAACAATTCAAGAAAATAAAAATAATGAGGTTAGTCCTCGTAGTCATGGATAATTCTTACCATTCTAAAGATTTTGATACAATCGGAAAACTTTGTTTAAAAATAGACTTGCAATTTTGGGCGATAGATTTGTGTTCTTTTTGGGTACCGTTAGCTGATCTTAGATGAATGTAATGGATCCACGATCTGCATGATCCAGACATATAGATTCTTGTTGGAGTCGCTAATGGTAAAACAAATCTCGCACATTCTTTAGCTACGCCTTCAGCAAGTAAATCTTCATATAATTCTGAAGCAGCCTGAAAATGTAAATCAATTTTTTCATTGAATCTTTTTTTTAACTCATCAGGGAGATCAGGAATTGAATTTTGCCTGTTTTTAAAATCTTGACGCCTTAACTCTGGTAAGGGGATATTACCCAATTGAGAACTATCTGCATATCTCTGTGAAAATTCCTGGAAAGTAAATGATCTATGCCTTAAAATTTGAGCAGCGATTCCTCTGTTAGTTTCAATTTGCAAGGTCATAAATGATTGTTCAAAAACGCTCCAATGTTCATTTTTAATGCAATAACTCAATAATTTCGAATAGTCTTCATTTTCCTGATTTTTTGGATTACTAACTCTTGCAATGTAAGCCATTGTTTTTTCTGCATCAGGAGTTAGCGAAATTAGTTCAACTTTGCTCATTTTAGATCTTTGCTAGAGTTACTTTTTCTGGTTGGTTTTGATATTTACCTCTTCTATCTTTGTAGGTTGTAGAGCATGGATCACCTTCAAAAAAGAGTAGTTGGCAAATACCCTCTTCAGCATAAATTCTGCAATCTGCGCCTGAACTATTACTAAACTCTAAAGTTAGATGACCTTCCCAACCTGCCTCTGCAGGAGTTGTATTAACAATAATCCCTAGTCGTGCATAAGTACTTTTACCTATGCAAATTACAGTTATATTTTCTGGCACTTTCATCTTTTCTAAAGCAACCCCTAAACCATAGGAGTGAGCAGGAAGAATAAAAAAGTCTCCATCATTATCATGGTGAAGAGCAGTTTTTTCTAAATTATTAGGATTAAATTTTTTGGGGTTCATCACGGTCCCAGGGACATGTCTGAAAATTAAAAATTCTTTTGATGAAAGTCTTAAATCATAGCCATAAGAGGAACATCCGTAACTCAGAACTGGCTTTTGTTTATTGTCAGGCTCAAGATGTCTCACCAAATTTGATTGAAAGGGCTTTATCATGCCTTCCGAAGCTTTTTGATTTATCCAGAGATCATTTTTTAGCATTGTTTTATGAGCGAAGCTCGGTAATTTGGTTAGCCATTAATAATAAATCTTTAGGTATATCTGTACCAGTAAGGATTACATCTCCTGATATAAATCGGTTTTCAAGTGTTGAAATCAAATCATCTTTATCTATAATTTTCATATCTATAGCTAAAAAGATTTCATCAAGTATTATTTGGTCATTCTCACCAGACTGTAGTTCTCTTTTACAAAAATTCCATAATTCAATAGTAGATTCATGAATAGATTTTTTTAAATTTTTATTATTCTCAATTGCTTCAGAATTATATTGATCAAAGGAATTTGATGATCTTACCCAGGTTAAATTACCGCATAGCTTTACTGCATTATCAACTCCTTGCTTGACTCCTCCTTTCATAAATTGTATTAGTAACACTTTCCTGCCAAGAGCAGCATTTCTTAGAGAGTCTCTAATGATAGATGGATAGCTACCTCGATATGAAGATTGATAA
>CACKJL010000050.1 GCA_902600395.1 uncultured Prochlorococcus sp.
TGCTTTTTAATTTATTACTTACACCAATACAGTATTGCACTTGAGAAAGGACATCAATTGATCTTCTAATAATCCGCACTACATCACCTTCGTCTAATGAAGTATTAAAAACCAAATCTTTCCATTTTTTTCCCCTTGCCCATTCAGAAATAATTCCAGTCAACTCTGTTTCTAAATAGATAGGAATTTCAATATGAAACTTATTTTGTTGAGAAGAGACTAATTTTCTTAAACCATCTAATTCATTAAAAACATCTATTACTTTTGAAGAAGGCTTGAAATTACACCAAAGATTAGGCCTCCTTACATCAACACATATAGCCTGAATAATTGCAGCTAATTCAGGAGGATCTAAATCGTCTAAATAACCACTAACTAAAACAAGACCAATCCATAATTCATTTTCACTTCTTATTGCACCAACTGTTTGTCCAACTTCTGTCAATTCCAAATCATTTAAACAACCAAAATGATTCAAAATTTTAATCAAATCGGTAAAAGTTCTCCAGTTATGATTTTCTTTATCCTCAAGTAGTTTTTTTCTAATATTTATTTCTTGTTCAACATCAATAATTCTTTTTCTATATTTCTTTAATTTCTTGGAGTCTCCAAATCTATGTGCGGGGTGATCATTAACCATTTCTTCTAAATTATTGATTTGTTGCTGTTGTCCCAAAACTTCTGTTGTCAAATCATATTGTGGAGTTTGTAAATCATTTTTTTTAGAAACTTCTAAAATTTGATCCGCATAACATTGCGACATATCATCTCCCCTAAATACCTCTCCAGAAAAATACATCTTTGGTACTTCAAGTCCTAATAAATCAATTACATCCAAATCATTAAAAATACTTACTATGTATGAGGGTTTTATAAGAATAAATAAATTATCAATTGTCAAACACAATAAACTCTTAATTTTTTGGGATTCATATATTTTCTGACAAATTAATCCTGGAACAATTTTTCTTTTAATTTGTGGAGCCTTGATTGAAATTAAGCTTCCATCTTTAATATATGGGAGTGCATTAGTTATCTCTTCTGATAATTTTTCTGCTGCTTGTTTTTCTAAAATTTTCAAGAGTCTTCTCTCTTCTTTAAGACGGTTTTTTAACTTTTCGTATGCATCAAAATCTCTCCATGAAACGTTAGATGTAATTTTTTTTAATTCAATTAAATCCTTATCTAAATTTTCAAGAATTATATTTTCACCTGATGATTGACCTAAATATAAAAAACTACCAAAACTTCTTTGAATTAATTCTTTAGACTTCTCTAAAGTATAACTTTGTAAAAGATTGAGTACCATTCCATAGCTAGGAGTGAATTGACTTTCTAAAGAATTTGGTTTACTAATAGCCAGTGCACTTGCTTCTTTGGCACCTTCGAATCTTGTTTGTAATGTAACAACATATCCCTGGGTATCTTTTCCTCTTCTTCCAGCTCTTCCTGACATTTGCAAAAATTCACTGCTAAATAATAATCTATGACCATCTTCTGTCCTTTTTGATAAAGAAGAAATAACAGTTGTTCTTGCCGGCATATTTATCCCTGCAGCAAGAGTTTCAGTTGCAAAAACAACTTTTATTAAACCTTGCTGAAATAATTCCTCAACCAATTCTTTCCATGCAGGCAATAATCCAGCATGATGAGATGCAATACCGCGTTTTAATGCCTCGCATTGAGATTTATCTTTTATTGCTTCCTGATTATTTTTAAGATAAAGATCTAATTTTTGTGATATCTTACTTGCTTCTGAATAACTTACTAAAGTTAAATCTTTTATATTCTCAATAGCCTTGTCACATCCTCTTCTACTAAAAATAAAATAAATAGCTGGCAGCATATTTCTTTCAGCTAGTTTCGAGATCACAAAGCCGATTGAGGGAGACTTTGGTTGCATTATCCTGCCAACTTTTCCTCTTATTTTCTGCCCTTTAGGAGCTCTCCAAATCTTACAATTTGGATGAATTCCGTTACCCTTATTATTTAAAAGTGGATGGAGACCCTTAACACTACAAAAAATAAAATCAAGTGGGACTGGTCTCTTATCACTATTAATAAGTACTGTGGGACCATGAACTTTTTCTATCCAATTTTGCAGTTGATCTGCATTGGCTATTGTTGCTGATAAAGCTATTATTTGAGTTCTAGTAGGGCAATGGATTATAGTTTCTTCCCAAACTGTGCCTCTCTGGGGGTCATTCATATAATGACATTCATCAAGAATCACAGATTCTAAATTTTCTAAGGGATCATCAAATTCATCAAATTCTCCATAAAGCATGTTCCTAAAAATCTCAGTCGTCATGACTAAGATTGGTGCTTCTCTATTTATACTTATATCTCCAGTTAAAAGACCAACTTTATTCTCACCATATTGATTAGCAAAATCTCTAAACTTTTGGTTTGATAGAGCTTTTAAAGGTGTTGTATAAAAAACTCTGCTGTCATGAGATAAGCCTCTATAAATAGCAAATTCACCTATCAATGTTTTACCCGAACCTGTTGGAGCTGTTAAAACAACAGAATTTCCGCTATTAATAGCTCGTATTGCTTCTAATTGGAAGTCATCTAGCGGAAAGGGAAAATATTCCTCTAAATTAAGCAATAATTGTGATTGAAGAGAGGATGAGTTAACTTCTTAATATATGATCTATATAGATATTAATAAACAAAAAATACCTTGCAAACTTTAATAGTAAATCTAAATCTTTTTAATTAAATCCACTATATTTTATTTTGCCAAAATGAAAAAAGTAAAAATTCCAAAAAATAGAATCCGTAAATTAAAAACATTTTCTTTAGGTAAAAAATCCTTTGAACTTCTAAGTTTAAATTCGCAAAATAAAAAACTTATAGACTTATGCAGTAATGATTATTTTGGATTAAGCAGGGACAAGGATTTAATAAAAGCTGCTTACGAAATAAGCTTGTTAGAAGGCATTGGTTCAGGAAGCTCTAGGTTTATTACAGGTTCAAGACCAATACATAAATTATTAGAAACAGAACTTGCTAAGTGGCTTAATCAAGAGAAAGTATTACTTTTCCCAAGCGGATTTCAAGCAAATATAGCCGCTATCCAGGCTTTAGCAAACAGAAATAGTATCGTAATAGCAGATAAATTGATCCATAACTCTTTATTGGTTGGAGTCAAAGCTGCTCAAGCAAAACTAGTTCGATTCTCACACAATAATTTAAAAGATTTAGAAGATAAAATTATTAAATCTAACCCCACAAAAAATTCCATTTTGGTTGTTGTTGAATCTCTTTATAGCATGGAAGGATCAATTGCTCCGCTCAGAGAAATAACGGAAATTTGCAAAAAAAATAGTGTTCAATTATTAGTTGACGAAGCTCATGCAATTGGGATCTTGGGTCCTGAAGGCAAGGGTTTAAGTTTTAATTGTCGTTCAGATATAACTATGATTACTGGAACTTTTGGAAAAGCATTTGGAAGCGGTGGAGCTTTCCTAGCTTCCAATGCAGAAATTGGAGAATATCTTATCCAAACAAGTGGTGCATTTAGGTATACAACCGCACTTGCGCCATCTTTAGCTGCTGGGGCACTAGAAGGTTTAAAAAAAATTTTAGAAAATAAAGAATGGGGTAATGATTTGTTATCTTCTGCGAATGTATGGAAAGATGAAATTATTAAAAATTTTAGTTTTCCAGTTCAGGGAGATTCTCACATTTTATCAATTATTGTTGGCCAAGAAGAGAAAGCAATTTATCTACAAAAATATCTCGAAGAAAATGGGTTTTTAGCAATTGCGATAAGACCTCCAACTGTTCCAGTGGGCCAATCAAGAATCAGAATAACAATACGAAGAAACTTAGATTTTAATCTGCTAAATAATTTCATTGCAGTATTAAAAGAGTTTAAA
>CACKJL010000051.1 GCA_902600395.1 uncultured Prochlorococcus sp.
TTTCAATAAGTGTTTAGTATCGCTTATTCCACCAGTTGACATAGTAACTATATTTAGGGAGGAATTTAATACTGATAACTTATAAAATTTAGTAATTCTGCAAAAAAGTTCTAAATCTCCAGAAATATCATAATCATCATTGTATTGATTTATAAGAACCCTTGAATTTCCATTAAATAACGTTGTTTGATGCGGAGGTGTATAACCTCGAAAAATTAATTTTTTATAATCATCCAGATTTAGAAATGAATCACCTTGTTTGGGTATAAAGTATGCTTCTCTTCTGAAAATATTCTTTTTTGCATCAACATATATACCCCTAAATATTAATAAATCTAATTTACTTAGTTCTAATGCATTAATTTTATTATTAATTTTTTCTAGTACAAAACTATCTTTTAATATGTCATCCGAGCCTAAGAATAATATCCAACTATTTTTGTCAATCATTTCTAATCCTTGATTCATAGCTCCAAATATTCCCTTTTTAGATTTTGATTGACTTAAAAAAGAGATTCTATTATCTGTGATACTTAATTTTTTTAAATAATTTATATTTTTTTTTGGTGAGCCTCCATCAATAAAAAAAACCTCCCAGTTATTCCATGTTTGAGATTTAATTGAATTAACGAGTTTGTTAACAGAATTAGAGTTTAATGTAGGAACTATTATGCTGAATTTACTCATTTTATAAAATAATTAATTTTTGTTTTATTTTCTGTAAAAATTGACTGTGGTGGGACATCTTTTTTAATTATTGACCCCATTTTTATTACTGATCCCTTTCCGATTTTATTACCAGGGCCAATAATAACTTTAGATCCTATCCAACTCTCGGATTCAATAATTATAGATTCGCATATTAAATTAAAACTTACTTTTTTGTAGTCATGATTCCCAGTACAAAAGTATGTACCTTGAGATATGCAGACATTGTTACCAATTTTGACAATTGATAAATTATCAATCCATACATCTTCTCCTATCCAGGAATAATCTCCAATATATAATCTCCAAGGCATTTTTATTTTTATTCCGGGTGATAATCTTACAGATTTACCTATCTTTGCTCCAAATAAAATAAGTATTAATTTTCTCCAGATTGTTCCAGGTAATGAACTACTTATGATTGGTTTAAAAAAAACTTGCCAAATCATTTCATGAAAGAAACTTTTACCTCTCGTCCAATTTTTAGGTAATTTATAATCTTTTAAATTTTGTTTACGCATAAATTAAGTCTTATTTAGTTCTTCATAAAAAATTTTGGTTTCATTAATAATTTTATCCCATTTATGATAATTTTCTAAATATTCTAATCCTGCTTGCTCCCTTTTTCTTAAATCCTCGTCTGGAAGGAGAAATAATTTCATAATCATAGTTTCTAAATTATTAGAACTTTTTGTAATATTAACTTTCAAAGAAATATTTGAATCAAATAAATTTTTTATATTACAGTTTTTCGATATTAAACAAGTTGTTTTAAATGATAATGCCTCTAAAACAGATATAGGCAATCCTTCATTAAAAGAGGGAAGAATAAAACCCTTAGCATTTTCAAGAATAAAGTTTTTCTCATAACCAAAAGTAGGCCCATTAAAAATAATTCTTGAATTAAATTTATTCGCATGCGATATGACCTTGCTCTTTAGCGGCCCAAATCCTGCTATCATTAACCACCAATCGTATTTTTCTGCTTGATAAACTAAGTTGTTCCAAGCTCTTATTAACTCAATTAACCCTTTTTGATGATCCAGACGACTCATAAATAACAGTATTTTCTTAGGCTTTTTAAATGTATTGATCAAACTTTTTTTAATTTTTAAATTAACTTTTGAATTTACCTTTGAATAAATCACTTTAAATCCAGTATTTATAATTTTAATAGGCTTATTTGGGAAAATGTACCTAATCTCCGTTGATTCATCTTCTGTTAATGCATGGAAACATTTTATTTGGTTTAGATTCTTTTTTTCAAACAGTAATAAATAAAGCTTCTTTTTTAAATATTGTAGTAAGCTCTTCTTTCCTAAATAAGATTTTCTAAAACTTTCTCTGTTTAACATACCGTGAGGCGAAACAATTATATTCTCTGTAATTTTTTTTAATTGTGGAATTATCCTAGTACTTAAACTCCAAATACCATGAATATGAATTATGTTTGGGTTGACTTTAATAATTTTTTCTAATAATTCTTTCTTTTTTAATTCCAAATTGTTTTGTTTAACTGTAATCCAATAACAATCGATACCTGCCTTTTTTTGAATATTTAGAAAATCCTTGAGATAAAAATAAACTCCACCCCCATTGCTATCATCAGCGTATGATATGTGTAATATTCTATTCATAATAATTAGTTATTATTAACTAAACGCTTTAAATTAGTAAAGTAGAAAAAATAGGGTGGGCCTAATATAAACACATACAACATCACCTGTTGTGGTAGGTAACCTCTTGTTATAATCAAGAAGACAAAAATTACATTTAATATGTAAACGAGCAGAGCCAAAGGCTCTTCTTTATGAAGATTTATCCAAGACCATAATCTTTTAAAGAGATTTCCAATTAAAAAATTAAAAATAAAAATACCAAACCATCCAAACATCAAATAATACTCACCATAGTTTAAATAAGCAGCCCCTTGCCAAATACCTTTAAAGCCATATACCGCATCTGATATCTTAAATAAATAATCACCAGAAGCTTTACTAAAGAAAGCTGCTGGCAAAGGGTGTGTTAAAGCTTTATAAAATGGATAAAAATTTTCATATGGCAATACATTTGGTATTATATTAATAATCCCTGATGTAGTAATAAAGATACTTGATTCAGCTTGAGCTAGAATATTTTTCAAAATATTAGTTGTTAAATTTAAATTTTCTAAATTTAACCCTTTACCATATGTTCTTACCTGTCCAACAATTGTCATAATAAATAAAAGGACAATTACTGCAACACTTCCAAGATTTATAGCAAGGGATGGCTTAAGCTTATCTTCTTTGAGGAGAAGAAAAATTATAATTGATGTAAATAAAATTAAAATTCTATATCTAAACCCTGAATTTAAAAATAGACAAGTACTAATTAGGATACTTAATAAAGTAATTGGAAATTTTTTTTGAGTTGAAAAAGAGGATGCAAACATTAATAAATTTCCAGAAATCAAAAAATCTTGAGAGGCGAGGAAAAAATTTCTAAAGCCTCCCTTATAAGTTAAAAAATTTAAGGAAAGTGATTTATTAATAAATGGGTTTATAGCTGATATGTCAAATCCTGTAAATAGCATAAAAAGAAAAAGTCCAATTATGTTTAGTAATAAACCTTTTGACCATAATGATTCATAGTTTAAATAACAATATTTTGAAGCATTTATACTAACTTTATTATTTAGAAAATATCCAATTAAAACTGCAATTACAGATAATAGAGCTCCTAGCCAGCCTAATATGTATTGCTCTCTAAAATCAAAGCCCTTGCTTATAGTTTCATTATTAAAAATTTGATAAAGTGGACATAAAACCGTGTAATATAACATAATTAAACTGTAAAATATTAGGGGATGAGCAATAGTAAGTTCAACTCCCATAAGTCCAAATGTCAAACAAGGGCTCATAAAAAATCTATTATTTGCATTAGCTTTCTCTCTTGGGTTAGCTTTTTTAAAAGAAAATACTGAAAAAGGTTTTACTTCAGAAGGACAAATAGAAAAATTAGCTAACCTTTTTGGAATTCCAATACTAGGATCAATACCTTTTATACAAAAAATTTCTAAAATATCTCCTTTGTTTCCTGATAATAATGATTTTCAAGATTTAGGTGATGAA
>CACKJL010000052.1 GCA_902600395.1 uncultured Prochlorococcus sp.
TAATGAATAAATATAATTGTAAGAATATTGTTTTTAGTAGTAGTGCAACAGTTTACAAAGCTCAATCTCAAAAATTACTTTGCGAGAATGATATTTGCGAGCCAGTAAACCCATATGGGAATACAAAATTTACTGTAGAGAAAATTCTCAAAGATGTTTATAACAGAGACAACCAATCTCAATGGAGAATTGCTCTTCTTAGATATTTTAATCCAGTTGGAGCTCATGAATCTGGTCTCATAGGAGAAGATCCATTCGATATCCCCAATAATCTATATCCTCGCATAACTCAAGTTGCCATAGGGAAGCTAAAAGAGATTAAGATATTCGGTTCTGATTGGCCAACTCCTGATGGAACAGGAATTAGAGATTACATACATGTAGTTGATTTGGCAGAGGGCCATATATTAGCTTTAGACTACTTATTAAAAGAAAAACCTCAGATCTTGACTTTAAATCTTGGAACAGGAAAAGGCACAAGTGTCTTGGAATTAATAAGAATATTCGAGAAGGTCAACAATATTAAAATCCCATTTAATTTTGATGAGAGAAGATCAGGAGATAATGCTTCTGTTGTAGCAGATAATTCCTTGGCCATGTCGATTCTAAAATGGGTACCTAAAAAAACTATGGAGGATATCTGCAGAGATGGATGGAGGTGGCAGTTAAAAAATCCTAATGGTTATTAAATTAAAATATTTGTTTGCTTTTTAATTTAAGCTTTTAAATTCTTTAATTTAAATTAGAATTTGATTAACGTTACGAACAAAAATTTTTTAGTTACATAAAAATTAAATAATGTAAATTTAGAAAAAGATTCTTCCATTAAATGAATAAAAAAAATAAAATCGCATTTATTACTGGTATTACAGGTCAAGATGGAAGCTATTTGGCTGAATTACTCCTTCAAAAAGGTTATGAAGTTCATGGTTTAAAAAGACGTTCAAGTTCGTTTAATACTTCAAGGATTGATAATTTATATCAGGATCCGCATGAAGAAGATCCAAACTTTTTTCTTCATTATGGAGATTTAATTGATAGTACAAATATATTGAAGTTAATACAAAAGATTCAACCTGATGAGATTTATAATCTAGGTGCTCAAAGTCATGTTGCAGTTAGTTTTGAAACTCCGGAATATACAGCAAATTGCGATGCTTTAGGGATTCTTCGAATTCTTGAGGCTGTAAGAAACTTGCAGCTGACAAAAAAGACTAAAATATATCAAGCTAGTACAAGTGAATTGTATGGCCAAGTACAAGAAGTTCCACAGAAAGAATCAACCC
Source organism: uncultured Prochlorococcus sp. (assembly GCA_902600395.1). Classification (GTDB taxonomy): domain Bacteria; phylum Cyanobacteriota; class Cyanobacteriia; order PCC-6307; family Cyanobiaceae; genus Prochlorococcus_A. The sequence goes on from CACKJL010000052.1 coordinate 1,287, forward strand.
CATTTTATCCAAGAAGTCCTTATGCTGTTGCAAAGTTATATGCATATTGGATAGTTGTTAATTATAGAGAAGCATACGATATATTTGCATGTAATGGAATTCTATTTAATCATGAAAGTCCTAGGAGAGGAGAAACTTTTGTAACGAGAAAGATTACAAGAGGGCTTTCAAGAATAAATTATGGGCTTGAAAAATGTATTTATATGGGTAATATTGACGCAAAAAGAGATTGGGGGCATGCTAAGGACTATGTATATATGCAATGGCTAATGCTTCAGCAAGAGAAACCTGAAGATTATGTGATTGCTTCTGGTCAGATGACAAGTGTTCGCGAATTCATAGAACTAAGTGCTATCGAACTTGGTTGGAATAAAGAAGAAGGAGGTAAAGGTATAATTTGGGAAAATACTGGAGTTGACGAAATAGGTAGAAGAGCCGATACAAACGAAGTTGTTGTCAGAATTGATTCTAGATATTTTAGGCCAACTGAAGTGGATCAGTTACTTGGGGATGCATCTAAGGCTAAAAAACAACTAAATTGGAAGAATCAGATTCCTTTAAATCAATTAATTTCTGAGATGATAAAGGAAGATTTAAACGAAGCGAAGAAAGAATACCTACTCAAAAATAAGGGATTTTCAGTATATAGTCCAAAGGAATAATGAGTTTAAAAGAAATTAATAAAATTGTTCCAATTATTCTTGCTGGAGGAACAGGTTCAAGACTTTGGCCTCTATCAAGGAAGAGTTTTCCAAAACAATTTTTAAATTTATTAGATGATGAGTTCACTATGTTGCAAAAAACATATAAAAGAATTGAAAATCTTCAAAATATTTGCAGACCTATAGTTGTCTGTAATGAAGAACATAGGTTTATAGTTGGTCATCAAATGAAGGCTATAGATGTTGAACCTCTTTCAATTTTGTTAGAACCCGAAGGAAGAAATACTACGCCTGCAATTACAGTAGCGGCCTTAAAAGCCTTGGAAATATTTAAAGATACTAACGTTGACCCAGTTCTTTTAATTCTGTCATCTGATCACCAAATTAAAGACATTCATAATTTTCATATGGCGATTAAAAATAGTATTGATATAGCGTCAAAAGGTAATCTAGTTATTTTTGGTGTTGAGCCAACATTTGCTTCAACTGGTTATGGATATATAAAATCTGAAAATCAATTATCAAATAATAATGCTCTTCCGAATAAGGTTGATTTTTTTACAGAAAAACCTAATAAGGAAACTGCTGAACTTTTTTTAAAAGATAAACAATATTCTTGGAATAGTGGAATGTTTGTTTTTAAGGCTACTTCTATACTTGATGAGATTAAAAGCTTCACGCCTGAAATATTTAATAATTGCAAACACTGTCTCGAAATTAGTAAAAAAGATCTTGATTTTATAAGACTTGAAAAAAATTCGTTTCTTAAATGCGATAACGTTTCTATTGATATATCAGTTTTTGAACATACAAAAAAGGCATTTGTAATTCCTCTTAGCTGCGGTTGGGATGACGTTGGAAGCTGGGAATCAATTTGGAAAATTTCAAAAAAAGATAAGAAGGGAAATTTTGTAAAAGGAAAAACATTAATTAAAAATACTGAAAATTCATATATTCAAAGTGATGAAAGACTTGTTGTCGGCCTTGGCTTGGAAAATATAATTATTGTTGAAACAAAAGATGCAGTTCTAGTCGCAAATAAAAATTCATCTGAAAGTATAAAGAACATAGTTTCATTTATGAATGAAAAAGGGTTTATTGAATCTCAAAATCATAAATTAGTTTTTAGGCCTTGGGGTTCTTTTTTATCTATTGAAGTAGGTAATAGTTGGCAAATCAAGAAAATTGAGGTTAACCCGGGAGCATCATTATCACTTCAAATGCATTTTCATAGATCTGAACATTGGGTTGTTGTAGATGGAACAGCTAAGGTTGAGATAGGAAATAATGAAAAGATTATTGGCCCAAATGAAAGTGTTTATATACCCTTAGGGACAAAACATAGATTATCAAATCCTACTAGATTGCCTCTAACTTTAATTGAAATTCAAAGTGGAAGTTATCTTGGGGAAGATGATATTAAAAGATTTGAAGATAACTATGGTAGATAAATTTATC
>CACKJL010000053.1 GCA_902600395.1 uncultured Prochlorococcus sp.
GAAGTTTGCTTTCATATTTAGCAACTCGTGGCATACCTTCTGCAACAGAATTACTAGATCCAATTGTCCCCCAATACATTGCCGATTTAATAAGTTGGACAGCCATAGGTGCGCGGACTACAGAAAGTCAAACTCATAGAGAAATGGCATCAGGATTATCAATGCCTATAGGCTTTAAAAATGGAACGGATGGTTCTTTTACTACTGCAATTAATGCAATGCAGTCAGCTTCAAAATCTCATCACTTCTTAGGTGTAAATGAACATGGAATGGCATCTATAGTTAATACTACAGGAAATCCAGATGGACATATAGTTTTAAGGGGCGGTTCAAAAGGCCCAAATTTCGAAAGTGATCATGTACAAAGAATTTCAGCAGAATTGAGGCAGTGTAATCTCCCCCATAAAGTGATGATTGATTGTAGTCATGGAAATTCCAATAAAGATTTCAGAAAACAGTCGGAAGTGCTAAAAAATGTAGCTTCTCAAATTAGTAATGGTGAAAAAAATATTTTAGGAGTTATGATTGAAAGTCATTTGAAGGAAGGCAATCAAAAACTTTTAAAAAAAGAAGATCTCCAGTTTGGCAGAAGCATTACAGATGCATGTATAGATATAGAAACAACAAAAGAATTAATCGCTATTTTATACGATTCACTTAGCTAGTTATTAAAAAATTAAAAAATAATGCTGAAGAGATTGGAACAATGAAATTATCTATTCCTAGAACACTAAATTGTTCGAGCATAGTCGCAATAAAAGCTATTGTAAAATAATTTAAATTAAGACTATTTTGTTGAGAGTATCCTATTGAGCAAACTACTATCAAACTTGTTAAAAACATTGTTATGGTTCCATATAAAGATTTTTTTTGTTTAAAAAAAATCCAACTCTTTGAGTTAAAGCTTTTTCCTATTAATCCAGCTAATCCATCGCCAAAAGTCATTATGAAAAATCCACTAATAAGTGCATATGGATCTTTATCCCAGAAAAGATAAATCAAAATAAATAAACTTAGACAATAAAATAATGTCCCATAACTTTTTCTCTCAACATCCTCAATTGTTGGAAATAATTTATAGTTGTAATTGATGAAAACCATTGATGAAATAATTCCTGCAAAAATTAGAGCAGAGTTTTGATTAATTTTTAAAAATTGAGCAATTGGTATTAAAGGTCCTATTCCAATATGTATTATTTTTCTGACGATTTCTTTGCTATCTTCATTATATTTTTTAAAAACTATTGATATTAAAAAAATTGAAAATAAATATAATAAAATTAAAGTAAATTTTATCAATTTGGTTAAGCTGCTTTTTGATGAGTTGTCATTACTCGAAGCTTTAATATTGCTTTAGCTTCTAATTGCCTTACTCTTTCTCGTGAAACATTAATTTGTCTTCCTATTTCTGCGAGTGTTAATGGCTCTTCACCATCCAGCCCGAATCTGAGCTTCATGATTTTTTGCTCTCTTTCATTTAATTGAGAAAGCCAAGTTCCTAAATGTTCTTTTTGAATAGTTCTATCCATACCCTCCATAGGCTCTTCACAGTTTGGATCAGGTATTAGTTCACCAAGAGTACTTCTGTCTTCTTCCCCTCTTGCATGAGCATCTAAGGAGGCGCAAGGAGCACTTTGAGAAATTAAATCTTCTAAATCTTTTTGATCAATTCCCATCTCAGTTGCCATTTCCAATCTTGTAGGTTGTCTGCCAAATTTATGTGATAATTCTCTAGAGACCCTTCTCATTTTGGACAGTTTTTCACTTATGTGAATAGGCAAACGGATGGTTCTAGCACTGTTATCAATTGCCCTCGTCATTCCTTGTCTGATCCACCAGTAAGCATAAGTTGAGAATTTATATCCCATAGCAGGATCAAATTTATCTACAGCTCTTTCAAGGCCAATAGCTCCTTCCTGGACAAGATCTAATAATTCAAGCCCTTGGTTTTGGTATTTTTTTGCAACCGAGACAACGAGCCTTAGATTAGCTGCCATCATTCTATCTCTTGCTCTTTTGCCAATCTTAATTTGATAAAGATTTCGTTGGGTTCTATCATTTTCAGGAATTTGTAGCAATTTTTTCATGTTCTGAACATGATGAGCTAATTCTATTTCCTCTGCTGGAGTCAAAAGAGGTACTCTTCCAATGCTACTTAAGTAATAGCCAATAGAATCTGAAGCAAGTCTGCCAGATTTTTTTTGGTTTTGTTTTGCCTTAAGACTGGATTTCGATTTGCGAGACTTGCCCGCAGTGTTTGGTAATCTTGGCTCATCAAAATTATTATCTGAAGAGCTTTTCGCAGATTCCAGAGGGATCCCCATCACCCTGGCCTCCTAAATAATGGATTTTTTAAAAAGCTAGCACTGAAATTGAAATAAAAACTACTTTTACGTTGAAATTTTAAAGACAAAAATTTTTTTTTAAAGGCTTATTTCTTGAAATCCATTGATATGAGCTGATTTTGTAAAAAATAAAAAAAATTTAAAATATTAAGTATTTTTTTAAATGTTGTAAAAATCAATATTAATTTTATTTTTTTATGAGGTCAATTTGTGAACGATTATGCGATGAATCTAATTCATATTTCGAATATGAACCATCATCTTTCATTATCCAAGAAAAGTAATTATCATCAATGTAAGTTTGCAAAAGCGTGTATATTTTAGATTTCAATTCATAATCCTCTATAGGAGTAACAGCTTCTATTCTTCTATCAAGATTTCTTCTCATCCAATCTGCACTCCCTATAAAAACCTCATTATCCCCGTTATTACAAAACCAAAAAATTCTTGAGTGTTCAAGAAAATGGCCAATAATGCTTATAACTTTAATATTTTCACTTAAATTTTTTCTTTGGGGATATAGGCAACAAATACCTCTTATGATGAGGCTAATTTTTACACCTGAGTCTGAAGCTAAATAAAGAAGTTTAATTATTTCTGGGTCTACTAAAGAATTCATTTTTGCGATTATTTCGGCTTTTTTGCCTTCCTCTGCATTTTTAATCTCTCTCTTTATCAGAACTATAAATTTCTCTCTCATCGATGAGGGAGAAACTAATAACTTTTGATAACTTTTTTGTTTAGAGAAACCAGATAAGTAGTTAAATAACTCAAGTAAATCAGATGCAATATCAGGATCCGTTGAAAGTAATCCTAAATCTGTATAAAACTTTGAAGTATTAGAGTTATAGTTTCCTGTTCCAATATGGAAATAATTCCTTAACCGTCCTTTCTCTTTTCTTACTAT
>CACKJL010000054.1 GCA_902600395.1 uncultured Prochlorococcus sp.
ATTTCAAGGAGAAATTAAAAGAAATAAAACCTGACTTAGTTCAATTTCATGGATTTACTGAAGAATGGGGATTATCTCATTTATTTGCTTGTAAAGAATTAAATATAAAAACTGTTCTTTGGCATAATGTTCCTTCAATAACTTGTATGCAACACGAGCTACTTTATATGTCAAAAAAACCTTGCGATGGAAAAGTTTCAGTAAAAAAATGTACCGCATGCAGATTAAACCGATCAATTAAAAATCAGTTTATTTCAAATATTTTTGGAACTATTGGAAACTTTCCTATTGATTTTTTTAGTAATAAAAAACTTGATAGATTATTAAGTTCAAGACAATATAGTTATGAATTTTATAATTCAATAAAATTGATGACTAATTATTTTGATATTGTACGTATAGGAGCAGATTGGGTTAGAAAAGTTTTATTAATAAACAATTTTGATAAAGATAAACTTGTTTTAATAAGGCCAGCACTTTCTAGTGTTTTTTGGGACCTATATACTAATAAAAAGCCGTTTAATATTGAAGAAAAATATTCTTATAAAAGTAAGAATATCAACTTTTTATTTTGGGGAAGGTTAATAGATAGTAAGGGTATGAATGTTATGAGAAAAGCAATCAAATTACTTAAAAATTATAAATATCGAATTCATATTGTAGGAGATATTAACTCTGGAGATCATACTTTTCAAAGACTTCATTCTGAAAATAAAAATAATAGAAAAATAATTTTTCATGGAGCATTAGATCAAACTTCTATTTTTAAATTAGGTAGAAAGTGTGATTTAGCTTTACTACCATCCTCATGGTTTGAAACTGGACCCATTACAGTCTACGAAGCGTTTGCTATGAATTTGCCAATTATCGGAACAAAACTAGGAGGGATTGAAGAGATATGTTCACATCAATTTAACTCATTATTATTTGAATTAAATAACCATAAAGGATTAGCTAATCTTATGATCAGTGTAATTAATGAACCTAATAAAATAGATTATTTAAGATCCAATATACCTTTGCCAAGATCTCCCGAAGATTTAGCTAAAGAATTAAAAAAAGTTTATGATGGATTTTTTTAATATAAATATTTTATTGATATTATTCAAGATAATTGAATTTCTAAATTAGGATAATTTATTTAAAAAAGTAAGATATTGGTTTTGTCCAAAAATATATAATAAATTTGAATACTATACACTTTTAAGTATTTAATAATATTTTTTTAATTTTTAAAAGCTCAGTTTCCCAAGTAATGCTATTACTAAAATGAGTTGATGATAATCTTTTTTGGCAATACTTTTCATATGGTCTTATTTCTGAAATAATCCATTCAGTAACCTCTCGCACAGACGGGAATGGATTAAATAATTTACTATAAGAATTCTCAATCAATGTCGAGCTTATACCTCCAATATTATGAGATATTATAGGAACACCTAATCTAATACTTTCTAAATTTGATCTCGGTGATGCCTCTTGCTCAGAAAAAAGAGCGCAAAAATGCCAACTATTTAACTCTTTAACAAATTTATTTAAATCTTTCTTTTTATTTATATACCCAAGATATTCTATAAATCGACTATTTTTTATATCTTTTTTTCTCGTTCCAATTACCCTTAAAACAGACCAAATGCCAAAAGAGTTTAGGTTTTTAACAACTTCAAAAGCAAATTGTCCTCCTTTCCTTTTCCAATCTTTACCTAAAAAACCAATAAATAAAGGAACCGAATCAGAAGGCTGTTTTGGGCAAAACAGCCTTTTCTCATTATTTACAAATTCCTCCTCTAAATTAGCTCCCCCTACTACTACATGAACTTTTTTAGAATTAATTCCATAATCTTTTATTACAGAATCAGCAGCCCATTGACACATACAGATAATGCTTCCTGCCGATTCATAAGCTGCTCTTTCTCTTTTAATAACTTCTGATTTAAATTTTTCATCAATTTTAGATCCATATCCATAATTATTAAATATTTGTAAATTAGTAGCATCTATATAAAAATCAACAAATGTATTCTTTGGCCATGGGTATAAAGGAAGAGAGGGATGATGACTGAGAATATATTTATTTTCTGAGTTAGAATAATCTGCAAAAATAATTCGTTGTAATTTTTTTAGTGATTGTAATGAATATTGATAACCTCCATACTTACCAGTTTTCAAAAACTGGATGAGATTCCATAAATATTTTTTTGCTTTATTTTGAGGCAAGCTTAAATCTATAGCACTATTGATAAGTCCAATTTTCTTTCCATGCTTTAAAATATAATATGGCGTGCCACTAGCAGTATTAATATCGTTAGGATTGCCGTAGCATATTAATTTTCTTTTATTAAAAATCAAAATAATTTAAAGTTAAATGGCTCTTATTATTTCAAATTTATTTTATTACATCTTAAAGTATAAAAAAAGTTTTTCTAATAATTTAAAACTAATATTAAAGGAGTACTTCATAAATAATGAACATTCTTCATGTATTAGATGGTTATCATATTGGAGGAGTTGAAACCCAGGCATATGAAATAATAAAAAATTATCCTGAAGGAAATAAATCATTTTTAATTAATACTTATTCTAAGATTAAAGATATCCAAAATAGATTTTTAGAATTAGAAAAAATTAATAAAATCGAAAATATTAAAGATATTAACACTAAAATTTCTTTATTAATAATTCTAGAAATTTTCCTATTTGTGAAAAAAAATAAAATCGACAATATTATTATTTATCCCTCCAATAAAAAAATGTTATATGTTGCCTTCGGTGCAAAGCTGGCTGGGATTAATAAAATATTTATGTCTTTACAAAATACATTATATGAGAAAAATAATTTAACTATTTTAAAAATAAAAATTATCTTTTTTATACTGAATAAATTAGGAGTTTTCTTTGTCCCTTCATCAAGGGCCATTGCTAATTCTTTTTCAAAATCAAAAATAAAGCTAAATAAATTCAAGATAATTTATAATTCCTGTGATTTTAATTATATTTA
>CACKJL010000055.1 GCA_902600395.1 uncultured Prochlorococcus sp.
TTAGAGAAACTAATGTTTTTTCTCTTGTTGTAAGCAATTACATTTCAATTGAGGAAATTAAAAGTATTAATCCCAAAGGGATTATTTTGAGTGGAGGCCCAAATTCTGTATATGAACAAAATGCTCCTAAGTGTGATGAAAAAATTTTTAATTTAGGCATTCCAATTCTTGGCATATGCTATGGAATGCAATTAATGGTCAAAGAACTTGGAGGATCTGTTATTTCAGCAACCAAAAAAGCTGAATATGGTAGAGCACCAATAAATATAGACCAAGAATCTGACCTACTTTCTGATGTAGAAAATAAATCTATAATGTGGATGAGTCATGGCGATTCTATTAATTGTTTGCCTAATGGATTTAATAAAATAGCTCATACCGAGAACACACTCCATGCAGCAATTTCAAATGATGTAAAGAAATTATTTGGCGTACAATTTCATCCTGAAGTTGTTCATTCAGAGTTCGGGATGATGGTAATTAAAAATTTCGTTTATAAAATTTCTTGTTGTTCGGCTGATTGGACAACCGAAACCTATATAGAGGAAACTATTCCCAGGATAAGAGAGCAAGTTGGCAATAAAAAAGTTTTGCTTGCCTTATCTGGAGGAGTTGATTCCTCAACTCTTGCATTTCTTCTCAATAAAGCTATTGGAAATCAGCTTACATGCATGTTTATAGACCAAGGTTTCATGAGAAAAGGTGAACCAGAATTTTTAATGAATTTTTTTGATAAGAAATTTCATATAAAAGTTGAATATATTAATGCAAGGGAAAGGTTTATTGCCAAATTAAAAGATATTACTGATCCAGAACAAAAAAGAAAAATTATAGGTGAAGAATTTATTAGAGTATTTGAGGAAGAAAGCAATAGATTGGGACCTTTTCAGTATTTAGCCCAAGGTACTCTTTATCCTGATGTTATTGAAAGTGCTGGGACTAATATTGATCCTAAAACAGGAGAAAGAGTAGCTGTAAAAATAAAAAGTCATCATAATGTGGGTGGATTGCCAAAAGATTTACAATTTAAATTAGTTGAGCCATTAAGAAACCTTTTTAAGGATGAAGTCCGAAAAGTGGGTGCTGCTTTAGGGTTGCCGGATGAAATTATAAAAAGGCATCCATTTCCAGGACCAGGATTAGCTATAAGAATTTTGGGAGAGGTGAATAATGAAAAACTTGATTGCTTAAGAGATGCAGACTGGATAGTAAGAGATGAAATCAAGAAAGCAGGTCTTTACAATGATATTTGGCAAGCTTTTGCAGTATTGCTACCTGTAAAAACAGTAGGAGTTATGGGTGATAAAAGAACCTATGCATGGCCAATAGTTTTACGTTGTGTATCTAGTGAAGATGGTATGACAGCCGATTGGTCAAAAATTCCTTTTCAGATTTTGGAGAGGATTGCAAATAGAATCGTAAACGAAGTAAGTTCAGTTAATAGAGTTGTTTATGATATTACAAGCAAACCTCCTGGAACGATTGAGTGGGAGTAAGTCTTCAAATTTATAAAAAATTTAAAGTTTTTTATTTAAGCAAGAAATTTTTAAATGAGATTTAAATTGTAATGCCTGATATTATTAAATTAAGTAGATCTACAGTTGAGAAATATCTTAGTTGTCCAAGATGTTGTGTTTTGGACAAGAAATATCAAATAAAACCGCCATCATTACCATTTACCTTAAATATAGCTGTAGATAATTTATGTAAAAATGAATTTGATTATTATAGAAAAATTCAAGAGCCGCATCCTTTATTTATTGAAAATGGAATTGATGCTGTGCCATTCAAACACAAAGATTTAGAACGTTGGAGAAGTAATTTTCAAGGGATAAGATATAAGTCAAATGAATACAACTATGACTTTGGTGGAGCTGTAGATGATATTTGGCAGAAAAAAAATGGCCACCTAATTATCGTTGATGTAAAAGCAACATCTAGAAATAATTTTGATTGGTGTGAGACTTTTAATAAATACGAATATGCAAAAGCTTATAAAAGACAGTTAGAAATGTATCAGTGGTTGTTTAAGAAAAACGGGTTTCAAGTGGCTAAAGAAGCTTATCTTTTGTATTTCAATGGCAAGAAAAATGAAGAGTTTTTTAATAACCAATTAAATTTTGACGTACATCTAATTAAAATGGATTGTTGTACTTCATGGGTAGAAGATAAGATAATTGATACGGTAAATTTATTACGTTCGGATAATTTTCCCAAACCCTCATTAAATTGTGAATACTGTAATTATTTAAAGAAGCGTTGGCAATTGTCTATAACTTAATAGGATAAATTTTTATATTTCTGGAAAAATAGTGAATAAAAGATAATCTTTAATTAGATCATTAATTTAGACTTTTGATAAAATTAAAAAATTCTGAAAGAAAGATAACTAATCATCTGCAACAAGATGTAGTCAAAGTATCTGGTAAAACAATTTTCATTAATCCTTTTTTATATTGGCGGAGATTTGATGAAAATACTAATAGATGGCTTAAAGAACCTGGTCAAATGTCTGAGGATCAAATCTCACCAAACAGGAACCGTTTTTATCCAGAAATAGAGTGGGCTGATTTAAGTCATGAGCAAAAGCTCATAAAAGATGCAACTGTTGAGATGTTTTTAAAAACTCTTGAATTAATAAGTACATTTCATCCTTATCTTAGTTCCGGACAATTATTAGAAGTGGAGAGAAAAATGGCGATTATAAAAAAGATTCCTTTCGAAAAGTGGGTAACAAAAACTTTCGCCAAAAAAGCGAGATTGCTAGAAAATGAAAAAAGAAAATTTCAAAGAGAACGATTTTTTAGTAGCTGGAGGGAATGGTTCAGTTTAGTAAATACCCAACAAGCCATTTTGCCGTTAATCGTCACGATATTTATTTCTTCATTTATAGGATGGTCTTTAGGGATATCAAAGAATAGTTGTAATCCTTATTTTGAACAAAATATAGAACAATTAAATTAATTTT
>CACKJL010000056.1 GCA_902600395.1 uncultured Prochlorococcus sp.
AATAGCAATACCCGCTAAAAGAGTTCCAACATTTTCTGCAGGTAAACTTTTTAAGGATAGAGTTCAAGGGTAATTTTTTAATCTATTTCTTCCTTTAATAAATAGGTGCTCTTTCAGGGCATCTTTTTTTTTAAATCGCAAAAACATGCAATTAGCTCAATGCCCATCACTCTTAACAAGGCATCCAAAATTTTGAAAATCTTAAGAAGTAATGAAATGTTTAACTATTTTATTCCTGAAATTTTTGTTGTTATCTAATTTTGTTATGGCTGAAACTATACCAACAAAGTCTAAGATTTTAAAACAATCTAATGATTGTTTTAAAGATTCTAGAACCAAAATATGTAAAGAATTAGTTTCTGAAATAGAAAAACTTCAATTAGTAGTATTTGACCAAAATAGATTCAAATGTCAATCAAGTTTATTGGGGCTGCAAACGGAAATTATTGAAGCTTATTTTTTTAATAATTTCTCAAATGAGAGAGTTTCCTTAATGATCCCATATGTGATTAAAAATTGTTAATTATTAAAATAATTTATTTTTTTGGAATATTATAAATTTGTTATTTAATTTGTAATGGTAAAAGGTTTTTCTGATAATGAAGTTAAGAATAATACTCAAAATACTCAAAATACTCAAATAAAAGAAAAAAAAGGCTTAGCTGGTTTTCTTAAAGGCAAGAAATTTACTTACACTTTGCCAGGCAAAAAACAAATAAATATTTTTGGATCAATAGTAATAGGCTTAAATATCATTTTAGTATTGCTAGTCATCCTGTATTTAAAGAATCAAGAATTCCATGACTTTGTATTTAATGTTGGACGTTAGCTACATTTCTAGATCGAAAGATTTTATTAGATGATATATTTAAATTTTAGAATATCTTATGAAGGTAGTTAGTTTAGTTTCTCAAATATTTTTTTTGTTGATAACTGTTCTTTTTTTGATATATTTTCTTACAGGTTATGACTCTGCTTTTGAGGCAGACCAAAATTGTCATTCATATCTTTCAAGTTACGATAACCCATCTGGAAATTATGGTTGTGATCATGATACTGAGACACATCAGTGGATACTTTACGAGTCCAATGAAAGTAAAGAACCGGCAAAAATTATTAAGAAATTTAGGTACAAGTTTTTATAAATCAATTTTCTTATAAAAAAACTTTGCACTTATTATTGATATTATCGCTGTAATTGCGAAAGTAAGATACTGATATATGCTTCCTTCTAAATAAATTTTATTTTTATAAAGAGGATAATCAATGAAAGAGCCTAATGTTCCCCAAATTATTACCCACACAGATATGTATAGGATTGCTTTTATTGGATTAGATTTTTTTTCTTCCATTTTTAATTGATACCAAAAATTGAAGAAGTGACTGGTCTGCCGCTAAAAACTAACTCGGTTAATATGAGCATTAAGAATCCGATCATTGCTGCTCTACCATTTACAAGCTCAGCACTGCTATTGAATCCAAAAACATTCTTAACCTCATCACCCTGATTGTCTACCCATTTTGAGTATTCATTATCAGTTGATGATGTATTAGTAAGATCATCATTTTGATTTTCTATTTGAGAGCCGTTTTCTTGCATTGGTTTTAAGTTTATTCTAATAATTTTTAAACTAATTTATTATCAAATTAAACTAGATATTATAAAAAAAATTAAGGCAAAAATTATTATCCACAAAAATTGTAATCTCGTAATTAATTGACAAATTAATTTGATTTTTTCTTCAGTGCAATTATCTCCAGTCTCATTAATTATTGGCTTTTCAATAATTTCATTTTTATATTTACTTTTACCTCCCAATTTAATACCGGAAATATAGGCAAATATAGCTTCTGAAATCCCTGCATTAGGCGAATCATATTTTTTACCATCAAGATAACTTTTTTTTATGATTGATCCATACTCATTAAATTTGGAGCTAACTAAAGGTAACGTGATTAAAACTAATCTTGAAGGAACAAATGTAAAAATATCTTCGATTTTTGCACTGAAAAAACCCAAATATCTAAAATAATCATATTTGTAACCTATCATTGAATCTAAAGTACTTATGGCTTTATAAGAAAAACCAAGTGACAAAGGTCCTGGTAGAAAAATTGAATACTTCATAAAAATAATTCCAATAAAAATCCAAAATAATGGTCCAAATATTCCATCAACAGAATTTTCGGTAAGGCTTTCGGTACTTGATCTCAAGAGATGTTTTATAGAAGATGACCTTACATCCCTACTTACTATTCTTTGTACCTTCTCTCTGATTATTTTCTTATTTTGGTTATTAGTTTCCTTGCTTTTTATTAGCCCTGCAATCTCTTTCACACTTGAAATAAGTCCCTTAGTCGCAATACAACTTGAAAGCCCAAAAAAAATTAACAATCCAACAAAAAAATGATTTCTCGATTGCACATAACTTAGTTCTATCAATTTCCCTAAACCAAAACTCATTCCAATAGTCGATATGGCTACGAAGAAACCACCCCAAAACAATATATTTTTATTTTCTCCAAAATTATCTATTAGGTAATCAGATATTTTTTTTATGTAAACGCCAATTACTTGAACAGGGTGGATTAAAAATCTTGGATCGCCGATCAATAAATCAAAACCAATCGATCCAAGGAATATTAAAAATAAATTTATTTCAGCCAACTGAACATAGAGCGCAGACCTTTACCCACTTTCTCAATTTCATGTTTTGAGTTCTCTTCTCTTAATTTTGTCATTAAGGGTTTGTTTTTATCGCATTCTTCCACAAAATTCTTAGCGAAAGTTCCATCTTGTATATCTTTTAGAATTTTCTGCATTTCTTTCTTT
>CACKJL010000057.1 GCA_902600395.1 uncultured Prochlorococcus sp.
TATGAAGAGTTTGAACGTCCAGCATTAAAAGATATAAGAGAAGTTTTAAAAAACCTTACAGGCTTAAATGAATTAGTAATTGCTCTCTCTGCAAAAACTGTTGAGCAAGTTAAGGCAGCAAAATCATTCTTTGAAACAATGCCATTCCCAGTTCACGTTCAATGGACTAATTCTCCCTCCGTAATTGAGCTATTAAAAAGCCAAGAAAAAAATGGATTAGAACTTTTAGGAACTCCAGGTAAAGGATGGGCTGTATGGCAAGGAATAGGAGTTGCCACAAGAAAATCAGAAGTTGTTGCTCTTTTTGATGCTGATATAAGAACTTTTAGTCCTTTATATCCTTCAAGAATGATACTTCCACTTCTGGATGAGTCATATGGAATATCATATGTAAAAGCTTTTTACAGTAGATTATCTTTAGAAACAAAACAATTGCAAGGCAGAGCAACAAGATTATTCGTAGGTCCTTTATTAGCAAGTCTTGAGCAGTTAGTTGGTAAGGGTCCTTTTCTACAATATCTTCAATCATTTAGATATCCATTAGCAGGTGAGTTTGCTTTTACTAAAGACCTTGCTATGAATTTAAGAATACCTTGTGACTGGGGTTTAGAGATAGGTTTATTATCAGAGGTTTATAGAAACGTAAGGACCTCCAAAATAGCCCAGGTTGACCTAGGTTTATTTGATCATAAACATAAGAATATTGGAGATTCTTCTAAAGAAGGATTACAAAAAATGTGTACAGAAATACTTTCAAGTGTTTTAAGAGGTCTCATGGAGCATCAAGCCGAGACCTTAACTAGCACTCAACTAGCAACTTTAGAAGTTCTCTATAAAAGAGTTGGAGAAGATAGGGTAAAACAATTTGGATTAGATTCAGCAGTTAATCAAATACCATACGACAGGCACGAAGAAGAATTATCAGTACAAAAGTTTGCGAAACTATTAAGACCTGCCACAGAAGATTATCTTGCTAGTCCTACGACACTTCAATTACCAAGTTGGTCAAGAGTTCTATCTTGTGAGAACAAACTGCAAGAAGATTTAGCGATTGCGGGGTCAAAAGACATAAAGCTTAGTGAAAAAGAATTAATTAAAAACTTCTAAAGCAAAAAATACCTTTGAGCCATTGGGACTACATCAAGTGGTTCACAAGTAAGAAGTTCTCCATCAGAGAAAACTTCATAAGTTTGTGGATCAACTGAAATATTTGGTAGTTTACTATTAAGTTTCAAGTTTGATTTATTAATATTTCTGGTATTTTCTACTGCAATACATTTCTTTTGTAAGCCTAATTTATTTGGAATATTTTGTTCAATTGAATTTTTACTTAAAAAGGTAAAAGAACTCTTAATTAGAGATTGGCCAAAACTTGCAAACATAGGTCGGCCATGTACAGGTCCTGGAGTAGGAATTGAAGCATTTGCATCACCCATTTGGGACCAAACTATAGATCCTCCTTTAACAACTAATTCAGGCTTTACCGCAAAAAAGGAAGGTTTCCACAATGCCAAATCCGCAATTTTACCCTTTTCAATAGACCCAACATGTCTATCAATACCATGAGCTATAGCAGGATTAATTGTGACTTTAGAAATATATCTCTTTACTCTATAATTATCGTTTCTATCAGAATCCTGCGATAGCGGCCCCCTTTGGACTTTCATTTTATGTGCAGTTTGAAAAGTTCTTGTGATTACTTCACCAACTCTTCCCATAGCTTGAGAATCACTTGCAATAATAGAAAAGGCACCTACATCATGCAAGATATCCTCAGCTGCAATAGTCTCTCTTCTGATCCTTGATTCAGCAAATGCAATGTCTTCCGGGATTTTAGAATCTAAATGATGACAAACCATTAACATGTCAAGATGTTCTTCTAATGTGTTCCGGGTGTAAGGTCTTGTTGGATTTGTACTACTAGGAAGAACATTTTTTTCTCCACAGATTTTTATTATGTCTGGAGCATGACCCCCACCTGCTCCTTCGGTATGAAAAGTATGAATAGTTCTTCCTGCAATAGCTTTGATTGTATCTTCAACAAAGCCTGCCTCATTCAAAGTATCAGTATGAATACATACTTGCACGTCAAACTCATCTGCAACATTTAGACAAGAATTTATTGTAGAAGGCGTGGTTCCCCAATCCTCATGAAGCTTCAATCCACATGCACCAGCCTCCACCTGATCAATAAGGTTGCTCTCGTTTGTTGAGTTTCCTTTTCCAAAAAAACCTAAATTCATGGGAAATGCTTCTGCAGATTGAAGCATTCTTGAAATATGAAAAGAACCAGGAGTACAAGTAGTAGCATTTGTGCCAGTTGCAGGTCCAGTTCCCCCTCCCAACATAGTTGTAATTCCAG
>CACKJL010000058.1 GCA_902600395.1 uncultured Prochlorococcus sp.
CTGGTCCTAATGAACCTAATCCTTTAATTATTTTGTTAAACGATAGGTCTTTATTAATCCACCACATTTGACCAAAACTTCTTACGTCAATGTACCTAAGCTCATTATTATTTTTATCGAAAAATCTTATTCTTGTATGTTTACAAGGATGACTTGAGTTTTCAATAAATTTAAAATATCCAGTCATTCTTAGATGAACTACAAGAAATCCGTTATTTGGTGAATTTTCTAGATGAAATTGAAAATTCTCGTTTTGAACTTCTTTTAATTGAGCTATTAAATACTTTCCTCTTCTATCCCATTTATAAATAAGTGAGTTCCGGAGACCTTTAATGAATTCTTCTTTGTTTGTTGGAAATGCAACAGTTGAATCCCTACAGACTTCTACTTTTTTAATAATAAAGTTATTAAGTTTTTGCTCTAAACCTCTACGAACTGTCTCAACTTCAGGTAATTCAGGCAATTATTTAAGCTTTCTCTAATTCACTTTCAGCGAAATTATTTGTATTTGCTCCACCATCAGTTCCGCTTATCCCAGCGTAATTTACTTTATCGAATCTGACTACACAGTTATATTTAATGCCTGAGGTATCAACTGAAGCAACTTTACCTATTTCATTGTACCAATATGATTCTGGTCTTTTTACTCTTACGAGATCTCCTCTTGAAATAGCCATTACAATTAATTTAACTTTTTGTAGAATAACTCATCATTAATATTCTTAGACAAATTATTCACACATATTAATTAAAAGTTTTAACAAAAATCATTTATTAAATTATTTTCGAATTCTTCTTTTGCAGGCTTACTTCCCATCCATTTCCTACCAGGTATTCTTACATCTAATTCATTTGTTTCACAATTGATTAAGAGAATCAGTTTTTTATTTTCTTGATTTAATACATTTAAAACTTTTCTCCCTTTAATAACTTTATACGATTTACTTTGGATAATTATAGGACCATAAATTTTTTTATCTAACATAAGTAAGTCGTTATTTTTTTTATTTTCAGTTGATTCCATTTTATTTTTGAATTACCCCTAGTTTGCTAAATAATTCAAAGTTCAGCAACAAAACTAACAACTTGCTATAGTACTTATATACTATTAGTTATTTATTGTGAGCTCAGCAACTCCTGAGTTTCTTTTCGTTAGGCCTGGTGATTATGTCGCAATTAAAAAAGAAAATTGCGAAGATACTAAGGGAAAGGATGAAAATTATTGGGTCGGTCAAGTTATCGACTGTATTGGAGGAGCTAGAAATCCAAATTCATGGACCTTGTTTCAAATTGCCAATATTGACAATGGAGAGATCACTATAATCAACGCCGATATTGTAGAAAAAATTTTGAAACCTTCTGGAAGTTAATCTTAATCAAACAAACTTCTTTCAGTATTAAAGAAACAAAAGGGGAAATGAACGCTTTAAAGGAAATCACCCCAGTTCCAAGCAGGCAAGTCCATATACTTGATTCATAGGGCAGGGAGGTTGAATGCCTTTATACATTCTGTAAGTTTTTGATATTTCCTCAAATCCCAAACTTGATAAAAGATAATTTGCATAAGGATTCAGATTAGAGCAATCCAATAAGATTTGAGCATCTAAATCGCCAACTAACTCCCTTATTAATAATTCGGCAAGTGGTGGAGTATCCGCTAAAAGTGGGCCAATTCTCCAGCCTTGCTCATTATCCTCCAATACACAAGGTCTTATCCTTCCAAATCCATGGCACATCCCATTATTATCGACAATTGCACTGACATTACCATGAGAATTTTTTAACCAGTCATTTAGAAAATGTGGTCTGGGACTAGGTTCTCTTTGATCATCATAAATTAAGACTGCTTCAGAAGAAATTTTATTGCCCGGGACAACTTTAAAAGAATGAAATTGATCTTTATAGAAATTTCTCAATGGCAAATCTTGAGAACCATTTAATTTCCAACGATTTGTGATGGAAGATTTTCTAAAACCCCAATTTGCGTAATCATTTAATCTATCTGGGGCAGCCTCAAGACCAATACAATCAACATTTTTCAAATATTTGAGGGCATGTTTCCATAATCTCACTCCATATCCATTATTCCGGAATTCTTTTTTAACGATAAATAAACCTATAAAACCATACGAGGAATTATATTTTATGCACGCAATAGAGCCTATAGGATTATTGTCTAGACAAGCTACCCATACCCCTTGTTTATCTGTATTTCTATAAATTGATAAATCATCCATTCCAGGAG
>CACKJL010000059.1 GCA_902600395.1 uncultured Prochlorococcus sp.
ACAGCAGGTCTTTTTTTAATTAAAAATTTTCAAGTTAATGATTTTTTTGATTCAAACTTTCAGTAACTATAATGATTAAAAATAAAATAAATGTATTGAAAAAAATTGATTTATTAAAAAAAATTGAAGAAGCGAAAATAAAACAAAAAGCAGGAAATACTTTAGAGGCAAATCAGATATTTCAAGTGTTATTAAAATCAAATAATGATTCTTTTGATTTACTCTACGCTTATGGGTTGTTTTGTAGAGATTTAAAAAATTTTAATTTAGCAAAAAGAGTATTTCTCAATTTAATAAATAAATTCCCATCATCAATTAATCCCTATATTTTATTAGCCGAAATATTAAAAATTGAGAATAAATTCAAAGATGCAGAAAGAGTACTCCTAAAGGCAATAAAAATTGATCCTAATCATGGAGATTTACTTTATAATTTTTCTCTTTTGTATTTATCCTTGGGGAACTTTGATTATGCATTAGTTTATATAGATAAAGCTATTAAATTATCGAAAAATAATGATATTTATAAACTTTTAAAGTCTGAGATTTATATCAAAAAATCCAATATTGATGAGGCTTTATTTATATTAGATGATCTAAATAAAAATAAAATTGAAAAGGATAATAATAAAGAAATAAGAATAAATATTCTTCTAGCCGAGGCATTCTTAAAAAAGAGGAAGTATGTAGAAGCAGAAATCATCCTTTTAAAATTAATCAAAAAATTCCCAGAGTTGGAATTGGCGTATTTAAATCTGAGTATTCTTTATAACAATAAGAATCAATTAAGTAAAAGTATACAAATACTTAAAAAGGGAATAGATCTATCTCCTAACTTCATGCCTTTTTATAAGAACTTAGCAACTTTTTACAGAAATTCGGGACAACTTAAACTGGCTATTGAGACTAATTTGTTTATTATTTCAAGGAATAAATTTGACTTTAATAGTTTTTATGAATTATCTGGGATTTATGATTTTAAGAATCATAAAAATGAATTAAATTTTTTATTAGATACAAAACTAGAGAATCTCAATCCAAGCTCAAAAATTTATGCTGCTTTTGCAATCTCAAATTTGCTACATAAAGAAGGAAAATTTAAAGAAAGTGCAAATTATCTTAAAATTGCTAACGACGAAAGTATGAAGTATAAAAAATCTGACTTAAGTCTGAAGATAAAACATACTGAATACTATAGATCACTAAAAATCAAAAATTTAAAAAATAAATACTTAAAGAATTCTCCTAATTATATTTTTATTGTTGGAATGCCAAGGTCAGGTAGCACTTTACTGGAAAACATATTGAGTTTAAATACTGAAGTAACAGATATGGGTGAGGTTAATTTTTTAGAGGAGTCCATCAAGGAAGCTAAAGATTTGGAGGATGTTTATGACTTGTACGAAAAAAAAGTTATAAATCAATTTCCATCATCTATCATTTACACCGACAAAAGTTTATTTAATTATATGTACTGTTCTGTTATTTCTAATTTTTTCCCTAAAGCAAAAATAATAAATTGCATAAGAAACCCTCTTGATAATATTTTATCCATATACAGAGCTAACTTCTTAAAACAGTCTTTCTCTTTCTCTTTGACTGAAATTTCGAGTTTATATCTGCACTATTTTGAAACTATAGAGGAATATAAAATCAAATATTCTGAAAATATTTATGATTATCACTATGAGAATTTAATTGAAAATCCTAATGATGTTATACCTGGGATAATAAATTGGCTTGATTGGGATTGGGACGAAAAATATCTTTCACCCCATCAAAACAAAAGAAATGTATACACTGCAAGTAGCGCTCAAATAAGAAAGAAATTTTATTCTTCTTCTATAGGAATTTGGAAAGAATATAAGGAACTTTTGGAACCTGCGATCGAAATTATTAAAAAAAATAAAATCCTTGGAGATAATATTTTATAAAGCAGAGTGTTTCTTAACAAGGCCAGCTCGAATTTTGTCTACTGGTGGTTGTTAATTCTAGGCAAATAGATTACTTTTAAAATACCTTAATTGTGTGAGGAATTTTTATGAAGCTTTTTAAAAGCTTGCTAGTAGCACCAGCAACGATTGGTCTACTTGCTCCATTTTCTGTCTTTGCTGGCGAGGCAAACTTAAACGATATCTCAAAATACTCTAATCTAGAGCATCTTGACCTTGCTAATGCATTTGTAAATGATGAACCAAAGTCTAACTCTTTACTTGCTGGTG
>CACKJL010000060.1 GCA_902600395.1 uncultured Prochlorococcus sp.
CACCAGTTCCAGAAAAAGTTTTACAAGCATTAAGTAAGCATCCAATAGGCCATCGCAGTAAAGAATTTCAAGATCTAGTAGAGAGTACAACTAAAAATTTACAATGGCTTCATCAAACTAAAAATGATGTTCTAACAATCACTGGTAGTGGGACTGCCGCAATGGAGGCTGGAATAATAAATACCTTAAGTAGAGAAGATAAAGTAATTTGTGGAGAAAATGGAAAATTTGGCGAAAGATGGGTAAAAGTTGCTAAAGAATTTGGTCTGGAAGTAATAAAAATTGAGTCCGAATGGGGTACTCCGCTTGATCCAGAAGAATTCAAAAAGGTATTAGAGGAAGATAAACAAAAAGAAATAAAGGCAGTTATTTTGACTCATTCTGAAACCTCAACAGGTGTAATTAATGATCTAGAAACTATAAGTTCATATATTCGCGAACACAACACAGCTTTATCAATTGTTGATTGCGTTACAAGTCTTGGAGCTTGCAATGTGCCAGTAGATGAATGGGAATTAGATATTGTTGCTTCAGGATCACAGAAAGGATATATGATACCTCCTGGGCTTAGTTTTATATCAATGAGCCAAAAAGCATGGAAAGCTGCAGAAAAATCTAATTTACCAAAATTTTATTTAAATTTAAAATCCTACAGAAAAAGTCTTTTAAGTAACAGTAATCCATATACTCCCGCAGTTAATTTAGTTTTTGCTTTAGATGAAGCTTTAAAAATGATGAGAGAAGAGGGCTTAGATAACATTTTCCGCAGACATAATAAACATAAATTAGCTATGAGTAATGCTGTAAAAGCTTTAAATCTAAAATTATTTGCTGATGAAAAGTACTTAAGCCCTTCTATTACTGCAATAAAAACGGAAGGGATGGATGCTGAAGAATTTCGAAAAACGATAAAAAGTAATTTTGATATTTTACTTGCTGGAGGTCAAGATCATTTGAAAGGAAAAATATTTAGAGTCGGACATTTAGGTTATGTAAATGATAGGGATATTATTACAGTAGTTTCTGCTATTAGTAATACTTTGCTTGGTATCGGGAAAATTACAGCCCAGCAAGCTGGTGAAGCATTAGTTGCGGTATCTAAATATCTTGAGGAAAATTAAGTTAAGTTCCTGGCTCTTCAACATTGCCCCCTAACTCAACAATCTTTTTTCTAAGAACGATTGATTTTTTTTCATCACCCTTAGTTTGAGCTATTGCAAGTGCAAATTCTAATTTTTCAAGTTGGTGGCCACCCTCAAAAAAAGATAATTTTTTCTTAATTCGGTTTTTATTATCTTTAAATGTAATTTGTGAAGACATAAAAATTAATCCTTTAAGTAATATTATGCCAACAAAAGGGGACATTACGAGAGGAAAACAAAAATATTTTTTGACTATAAACTTAAACAAATAAATATTTTTCTAATATTATGTCCAAACATCACTATAAATTATGCCAAACATAAATCTCATATATTACCTCCTTGCTGGTGGCATTTTTGGGGCTTTAGCTCTAAAAACAGGAATTCCTGCGGCCCCTCTTGCAGGAGCCTTAATAGGCGCAAGCATACTTAGCATCAGTGGCAAAGTCGATATTGCAGAGTGGCCAACTGGCACAAGAACAATTTTAGAAATCGGAATTGGAACGGTCATTGGTACGTCGTTAACAAGAGACTCATTAGTTGATATTCAAAATTTATGGAGGCCAGCTATATTAATAACTTTTACTTTAGTTATTACTGGATTAGCAATTGGATTATGGACAAGCAGATTACTTAATATAGATATCATTACAACAATTCTAGGAGCTGCGCCAGGAGGAATTAGCGGAATGAGTCTTGTAGGGTCTGAATACGGAGTAGGGCCTGCGGTGGCAACTTTACATGCTGTAAGGTTGATTACTGTACTCTTAATTCTTCCTTTAGTTGTGAAATGCTTGAATATATTTGGAGTGATTAAATCTTAAATTTCTATAGACATATTCACAATAAAAGATATTTTTAAATAGAAGATAAAAGCCTAATGCAAAGATTAAAAAAGAAAAAACTAATACCATTAGCGTTGGGAATTTTCGCTCCTTTAACCCTTACTACGCCAAGAGTAAATGCAAGTGCATTTGGAGCAGAAATTTTTTGTACTATGAGAGATGGCGGAAATGACCATGAAAGTAGTTGGGATGCTGCTTATACG
>CACKJL010000061.1 GCA_902600395.1 uncultured Prochlorococcus sp.
GACTTAATGAGATAAAATCAACCATTGCCTCATTAGAAAAAACAATATTTAAATAAATTTTATATTTTTGACAAAAACAAGTCCTAATAAAAAACTTATTTCATTAAAGAGACAACCTTTAGTATTACTTATTTTTTCTTCTATATCATTTTTATTGATTCTATGTAGGTTAATTTTTTTACAACTTTTAAATTATGAATCTTTTAAGAAGATGTCAGATGAGAATAGGATCAGACTTATTGCTTCACAGCCAATACGGGGAAGAATACTAGATAAAAATGGTTATGTTTTAGCAGATAGTAGAGTTAAATATTCTTTAATAGTAAAGCCTCAATCTGTTAGTAAAAGCAATTGGGAAAAACATAAATCAAGTATTTCTAGCTTGTTAAATATTGATAGTAATGAAATTCAAAAAAAATACTCTGATGGTCAAAAAAATCAGAAACTTTCAGTAATTATTCTTGATGATTTAAATGTAGATCAATTAATAAAATTCAAGGAAAACGAAGGTAATTTAACTAGTTTTGAAATTGCTACCAAATTAATTAGAAATTATCCTTATAAATCCCTCGCTGCCCATGTAATTGGTTATACTCAGCCAATTACTGAATTAGAATATAAATTCTTATCTAAGAATGGTTATAAATTAAATGACTTAATCGGTAGAACTGGTATTGAATATGTTTACGAAGATTTTATAAGAGGTGAATGGGGTGGAGAAATGGTTGAAGTAAATTCATTAGGAAAATTTCAAAGATCATTGGGTATAAGACTTCCAGTACAAGGTAATGATATTGAACTAACACTAGACCTTAATCTGCAATTAGTTGCTGAGGAAGTTCTTAAAGATAAAAAAGCTGGAGCCATAATAGTTATGGATCCAAGAGATGGTGCAATAAGAGCAATGACAAGTAAACCTACATTTGATTTAAATTTTTTTACAAAGGATTTTAAACCTGAGAAAGAATACAATAAAATTTTTAATTCTCCTGAAAAACCATTATTTAATAGAGCACTAAATGCCTACGATCCAGGAAGCGTTTGGAAAATTGTAACGGCTTTAGCTGGCTTGGAAAGTGGAAAATTCCCTAGAGAAACCATGTTAGATACGAAACCATGTATAACTTATGGGAGCCAATGTTTTAGAGAGCATAATGATTTAGGTTTTGGGTTGATAGGCTATGAAGATGCTTTAAGAGTTTCTAGTAATACATTTTTTTATCAAGTAGGTTATGGAGTAGGAGTTGATGAAATTCATAAGGTCTCACGAAAGCTTGGTTTTAATTCTTTATCTGGAATTGAAATTTCTGAACAAGAAAATATAGGATTAGTAGCTAGTAGTGAATGGGCTAAAGAAGGAAGAGGATGGGGGCAACCAGGAAGAACCCCTTGGGTTCCAGAAGATATTGCGAGTATGTCTATAGGACAATTTGTTGTGCAAGTTACCCCTATTCAAATAGCTAGAGCATATGCTGCAATTGCAAATGGAGGTTATTTGGTTACTCCCTATTTAGTTAAAAAAGATGAAGAAAATCTTTCAGATAAAAAACCTATTAAAATCGATATTGATTCAAATAATATTCAGTTGATAAAAAGTGGTCTCAGAAAAGTAGTCGAGTCTGGCACAGGAGTATCAATTAATTATGGAGTTTCAAATTTACCTCCAGTTTCAGGCAAAACTGGAACTGCTGAAGATGGTGAAGGCGGATTAGATCACGCTTGGTTCGTTTGCTTTACTCCCTCTGAAAAAAGCGAATTACTTATAGTTGCTTTTGCACAAAATACTCCTGGTGGAGGATCTGTTCATGCACTGCCTATGGCTAGAGAAATTTTGAAAGTTTGGAATGAAAAAGAATGAAATTTTATTAGGTTTTAAATGTTTATGTTTTTAGTTTTTTCATTTGTAAAAGTCTTTGAATAATATCTTCAATAGTTTTTGTATCTATAGGTTTACTATATGAGGACAAAAGTTGTCTTCCTAATACTTGACTTCCTAAATGCACTAATTGAATGCGTAATGAGGTAAGTAGTTCTAACCCTATGCCACCAGAAAATGTTGC